>JBOGYU010000773.1:0-1903 GCA_050696935.1 Solirubrobacteraceae bacterium
CGCCGAGCCCGACCTGGGGCCGTCGCCGCCGGGGCGCGGCGGGGCCGGCCGCGGCCGAATCGTGCGGCGCCGCGAGCCGGGGGTCGTCGGACGCGGCCCGTCGGGCGGCGCCTCGGGGAGGTCGAGGACGAGGCGCGCTCCGCTCGGAGCCGGCGCCGTGAGCAGGCGGCCTCCGTGGCGCTCGGCGATCGAGGCGGCGATGGCGAGGCCGTGACCGCGGGCGGTGCGGCGGCCGCGGGCCGCGGCGACGAGGACCGGGACCGGCGCGGGGAGGCCCGGGCCGGCGTCGGTGACCTCGATCCGGACCCGGCCCCCACCGGCGCGGGCGCGCACCCGGACGGGGCCCTCGCCGTGCTCGAGCGCGTTCGCGACGAGGTTCCCGCACGCCTGGAGGAGGCGCAGCGGGTCGGCGAGCACGCGCGCCGGCGCCGGCTCCACGACGAGCTCGCCTCCGCGCGCGTCGGCCAGGGCGCCCCACGCCTGCGCCGCTTCTCGCAGCAGCGCTCCGGCGTCAACCGGCTCCAGGGTCGCGCGGCGGGTCCCTCCCGCAAGGTCGTCGAGCGCCAGGGCCGCGCGCCGCAGCTCGAGGTCGATCGCGTCCACCCGGGCGGAGCGCTCGAGGCCGCCGAGCGCGAGTCGCGCCGTGGAGAGCGGCCCGCGGATCTCGTGCCCGGCGCGGGCCGCGAGCACGACGCGCCGCCGCTCGCGCAGGTGCAGCGCACTGGCCGCCAGCGCCCACACGACCACCACCGGCCACGCGATCATGGCGCACCGCCGAGCGCGCGCGCGGCCGGCTTCCATCGAGACCGAGCGAGGGCGGAGGCGATCACGCCGTCTCCTCCTCGACCACCGGCCCGTCGACAACTGGCGGAGTGGTCCGATTCGTCATCGGCGAATGGGCCCTGTCCGGCGTGAGCCTATGGGCACGAGGGACCGCGTTGGCGCTGGCCAATGTGGGCGTGTGGCGACTCATGTCCCTGGTAGGACCGGGACGGTCGAGTTCGCCCCCTTGGGTTGGTTGGGGAAGCGCGACTCGGCGGAGCGGAGCCCGAAGGGCGGAGCGCAGCCGAGTCGCGCCGTCCGCCGGCCGGGCCCTCTCGGTATGGAGTGATTCGAACCCACGCGGGCCGCCGCCGTACCGAGGTGGGAGGGCCATGAGCCGGTTGCTGGACCAACTCGCGGCCGGCGTTCGACCACGCGGCGCTGCCATCGCGAGAGTCTCGCGCGCCGTGTTGATGAGGATGGACGGCGGGAGGTCTGGGCGAAGGCAACTTCAGGCGGCGGAATTCCGCAACCAGGGCTCTTCCTCCTGATGCAATGGGCCGTCCACCAGCCGGTACCCGACGCCCCACACGTTGACGACGAACTTGTCGCCCTGCTCGGCGAGCTTGTGGCGCAGCCGGCACGCATGGCTGTCGAGCGTGCGCGTGGTGCCGAGCGTGCGAAAGCCCCAGACGTCCCGGAGCAGTTCCTCCTTCGTCCACACGCGAGTCGGCTCGACTGCCAGCGCGCGGAGCAGCGCGAACTCCTTCTGCGACAGGACGATCCGCCGCCCTCGCAGCCGGACCTCGCGCGCCGCCGGGTCGAGCTCGAGCTCGCCCACCCGCAGCCGCCCGCGCCCGCGCCGCTCCCGCGTGCGCCGCAGCACCGCGTTCAGCCGCAGGCGCAGCTCCGGATAGGAGAAGGGCTTGATCACGAAATCGTCCGCGCCGCGCTCGAACCCGCGCACGCGATCGAGCTCGCTCGTGCGCCCCGAGAGGACCACCAAGGGCACGGCGGGGTCCAGCCGGGAGGCGACGCCGTCCGCTGCGCGCACGCGGGCGATCAGGTCGAGCCCCGACCCGTCCGGCAGCCCGAGGTCGACGATCGCGAGGTCGGGCCGCTTGAACTCGAGCTCGCGCAG
>JBOGYU010000774.1:0-1901 GCA_050696935.1 Solirubrobacteraceae bacterium
CTCCCGGCGCGGCCGGCCAGCGCGCCGTAGGTGACGACCTGGCCCGGCCCGACGCTGCGGTGCAGCGTCTCCAGCACGGTGCGACGGAAGGGGGCGGCGACGAGCGAGAGGTCGACCGGCAGGCCGTGCGGGTCGCCCTCCCCGGCGAAGTAGGCCTCCAGGGCGTCGCGGGCGGCGGCCAGCTCGCGGTCGGAGGCGACGATGCGCGGCCCGAGGTGGGCGGCGACCTGCGCCAGCGCGGCGTCCTCGGCCTCCTCCTCGAACCCGATCCGCACGATGCCGCGCTCGCCGCTGACGACCAGCAGGCGACCGATCGGCGTGCGCAGGCGGGTGAAGACGGCGTCGGCGAGGCCCTCGCGCACCGCGGCGGCGGCGACGGACTCGAGCAGGGAATCGGGGAGCGGAGTCATGCGGCGAGCCTCTCTCGCAGGGTGCGGACGGCGGTGGACACGCGCTGGCGCGCGGCGGGGGCGGAGATGCCGAGCCGGTCGGCGATCCCGTCGTAGTCGAGGTCCTCGACGAAGCGCAGGTGCAGCGCGGCCCGCGCCCCGTCCGGCAGCGGCGCGATCAGCGCCTCGAACGTGCCCTCGTCGTAGCTGTCGTGGATCGCCACGGGCGGCACCTCCTCGGTCGGCAGCTCCCGCCGGCGCGCGCGGTGGTGGTCGATCGCCGTGGTGGTCGTGACCCGGTACAGCCAGGCGCGCAGGTGGTCGGCGTGACGCAGGCGGGGATACGCGCGCAGCGCGCGCAGCAGCGCGTCGTGCACCACGTCCTCGGCCTGCTGGTCCCCGGCGAGCCGGCGGGCGTGCGCGAGCAGCTCGTCTCCATGGGCCTCCACGAGGCTCCAGAACGGGGGCAGCGCAACGGCGGACACCTTCGTTGAACGTGGCATGGCGGCCGGACGTGAGGGTAGGACCGAAGCCGATGGCCGGTCGCATCGGGCGGCTAGCCTCCCCGGCCGCATGGAGCGCCCCGTCCGCCTGATCGTCAACCCCTCCGCCGGGGCCGGCCGCGCCGCGCGGCTGCTGCCCGACGTCGAGGCGGCGCTGCGCTCGCACGGGATCGCCTTCCGCGTGGACCGCACGCGCTCGATCGAGCACGCCCGCGAGCTGGCCCGGGCGGCGCGCGAGCAGGGCGAGGTGGCCGCCGCGATGGGCGGCGACGGCCTCGCGGGAGCGGTCGCGGGAGAGATGCTCGCCACGAGGGGGTCAGTCCCCTCCCGCGGCGAATCCGGCGAGCGGCTGACGGGGTCTGACCCCATGCTCGCGCTGCTGCCCGGCGGGCGGGGGAACGACTTCGCTCGCAAGCTCGGGATCGGGCACGATCCGGTCGCGGCGTGCGACCTGCTCGCGGCCGGGCGCGAGCGGCGCGTGGACGTGGCGGAGGCCGGCGGGCGGGTGTACCTGGGCATCCTGTCCGCGGGCATCGACTCGGACGTGCAGGAGATCGCGAACTCGACGCGGCTGCCGCTCGGCACGCTCGTCTACGTCTATGGCGCCCTGCGCGCGCTGCGGGCGTGGCGGCCGGCGCGCTGGGAGGTGACGGTCGACGGGGAGCGGCACGCGTTCTCCGGCTACTCCGTCGCGGTCGCGAACTCCGGCGTGTTCGGCGGCGGCATGTGGCTCGTGCCCGACGCCGAGCTCGACGACGGCCTGCTCGACGTCGTGCTGACCGCCGACCGGCCGAAGGTGCGCTACCTGCGCGGCCTGCCGAAGGTGTTCAAGGGCACGCACGTGCACGAGCCGGGGCTGACGATCCTGCGCGGCCGCGAGATCGCCTTCCACGCCGACCGCCAGTTCACGGCGTACGCCGACGGGGATCCGATCGCCGACCTCCCGGCCACCGTCCGGGTGCGACCCGGCGCGCTGCGGGTGATCGCGCCGTGAGGCTGCGCGCCGGCC
>JBOGYU010000775.1:0-1901 GCA_050696935.1 Solirubrobacteraceae bacterium
GGTAACGCTCGTAGTCGAAGTCGGGGTTCAGGACCGCCCCGTAGTGCTCGGCCGAGGACACCAGCACCGTCGGACGCCCGCGGAACTCGAAGTAGTGCGGGTTGTCCGGATGCAGCCGCACGACGGCGCCGGGCCGCTCCGCTCGAGGGTCCGCGCCCGCAGCAGCGGGCGCAGCACTCAGCCCGACCACCGCGGTGACGGCGGCGATCGCCACAAGAACGCCGCGGCAAGCGCCGCGCCTGATGCCTTCACTCATGCCTTCACTCATTTTCCGCTCCTCCTCGCTACTGGCCCTCGGATCCACCGACCGCGCCTCGACGATCGCCAAACCTGATGGAATACCATCATATTGTCTAGCGATCTGTCAAGCGATACACGGGCGGCCTCCGCGCGGAGGCGTCGAGGCCGAGACCTCCCCCGCCGGAGGCCGAAAGCCCTCGGCACCGCGGCCTGCCGTTGGATCGGCCGCCGCGCGGGGCTTCTCGAGCGCCGCGTTCCCCGCGCTCGTACGCGCCGCCCGGCGGCGGTGTCAGGACCCGGGACGTGGGAAGCGGGTGGCGAGGAAGCGGTCCCAGCCTCGGTCGCCGAGTATCCGGCGCTGCGCCAGGAGGGCCTTTGCGGACGGTGTGACCTTCTGAGATGGACGCTCGTGTCAAGGGGCGGTTTGGGTCGCCGGGCCGAGATGGAGTGCTCGATCGCCCGGGCCACCGTCTCGGGGTCGCCGCCGAGCCGCGCCAAGGCCGCCCTCGTACACCGGCCGTCGCCTCGGCGACGGCGGCGTTGGAGTTGGCGTAGGCGCTCTCTTGGGCCTGGGCGACGTCGATCGAGGCCACCGCGGTGTCCCCGAGGCGCGTCCTGATCGGGTACGGCTCGATCACCACGACGCCGACGCGAAGCCCGCGACCTCGAACCGCAGCGCGTCGGAGGAGCCCTCCACGGCGTGCTTGGTGGCGTGGTAGAAACCCCCGCCGGGGAACGTCAGCTTGCCGCTGAGGCTGACGATCCGTCGCCAGCCCTGCCGCCGCATGTCCGGGAGCACGACCTGGCACATCCGCATGAGCCCGACGACGTTGGTCTCGAACTGGCGCCGCACGTGTTCGAGCGGCACCTCCTCGACCGCGGCCGCTCTGGCTGTAGCCGGCGGTTTGACCAGCACGCCCACGGCGCCCTCGGCGCGCTCGACGGCCGCCACGGCGTCCGCCGTCGGCCGCTCGTCGGTGACTTCGAGAGCCAGCGTCTCGCAGCCCGCGGCCCTCAGGTCATCGATCGACTCGGCGCCCGGAGCGGTGGTGTAGACCTTCCAGCCCTTGGCCGCCAGGTGCCTCGCGGTCCCGGACCGTTCGAGCGCCGCCTCGGTGCTCGAGGCGAGGTACGGGGCTCCGCTGGAAGCGATCCAGGGGTCGTCGCGCGCCGCGGAGCTGCTCGACGCGAATAACCGGCTCGCCGGCGAATCCACGCTCGACGCCCAGCAGCGTCACGTCCGGCTCCTGCGGTAGCTGATCGAGCAGGCCGTGGCTGCGGGCGAAGCTCGCCCCGAGCGGGCGGGCCTGCGCAGGGGCGAACTCGCGGGCTGAACGCCGACTGCGCCCGCGGAATAGGAGCGATCCGCCCTGGAGGGGCGCGCGTCGGCGGGTCAGCGCCGCCGCCTCGCTCAGCTCAGCTCGCTCGTGGCCGGGCTCGTGCCGGCCTCACGCGCGGCTCGGGTGCGCAATGGGCCTTCACATGTGCGACCGCTTCTGTATGATGGTATGCCAACCTACCCAGGAGCGAACATGTGGACTGAGGAGGCCCGCGTTGCGCTCGGCGGGCTGATCGACGACGCTGAGCCCGTCCGCGACGCGTACGCGGTGGATTGCTGGCCGCTGGCCGTGAAGCGGGTGCGTGCGGGCGCCGCGCCGGTG
>JBOGYU010000776.1:0-1898 GCA_050696935.1 Solirubrobacteraceae bacterium
CCTCGGCCTCGAGCGGCGGGAGGCCCAGCCGGGCGACGGCGCCGCGCACCCAATCGGCGAGGGCCGGGCGCAGCAGCAGGAAGTCGCGGTACCCCTCCTTCTGGACCGTGGCGAGCGTCGACCGCAACGCCGCGCCCGCGCGCTCCGCATCGGTGTCCAGGCGGGCCGCGAGCAGCGCGCCCTTGGTGGCGAGGTAGCGGCCGCCCGCCGGCAGAGCGGCCTCGGTGCCGCTGCGGTACGCCGCGTACGCCGCCGACGGCTGGCCCTCGGCCTCCAGCACCGTGCCGCGCGTGATCGACACCCGCGCCGCGACGAGCGGGCTCGAGCTCATTCCCGCCACCGCCTCGGCGGCGCGCAGCGCGTCGCGAGCCCCGGGGAGGTCGCCGCGCAGCGCGCGCGTCTCGGCGCCGTAGCAGGCCAGCCGGAGCATGAACGCGATGTCGCCGGTCCCCTCGACCGCCTGCATCCCGCCGAGGTAGGCCTCCTCGGCGAGATCCGTCTCGCCGGCGATCGAATGCAGCGTGATCTGCGTGCCGCACGCGGCGGCCTCCGCGAGGCGATACGAGTTGGCGTGAGCGAGCTCGCGGATCTGCCGCAGCCCGTCGGCCGCGTCGGCCAGGTCGCCCCGCTTCACGCGCACGTCCAGCAGGCCGGCCTGCGTCCAGCAGAGGATGTTCACGTCACCCGTCGTCTGCTGCAGGTTGAGCGCACGGAGGTAGCTGCGCTGCGCCTCGTCGAGGTTGCCGAGCTGGTGGTGGAGCTGCCCGAGGGCGTGCGCCTCGGTCAGCTGGCCGGGCGTGTGGCCCAGCAGGCCGAACAGCGAATCGGCGCGGAGGTAGGCGTTCGCGGCGGCGTCCGTCTCGCCCAGGTCCTGGTAGCAGCCGCCGAGGACGTGCAGGCCCCAGGCGGCCTGCAGGGAGGCGCCTTCGCCGAAGCAGGCCAGACCCTCACGCACGGCCTCGAGCGCCTCGCGCGGCCGCCGGAGGTACCGGAGCGCCTGCGCCGACCAGACGAGGGCGCGCGCCAGCCCGGCGACGTCCTTCGCCCGCCGGAACTGCTCCGCGGCGTCCCGGTAGTGCGAGAGCGCGCGCTCGTAATCGCCGCGCACGCGGTGGAGCACCCCGCGCATCAGGAGGACCCAGGGCAGGCGCCGCTCGACGCCCGGAGGGAATCCGTCGAGCCAGCGCTGGAGCGTGGTCACCTCGCTCGAGGCGAGCAGCTCCTCGCCGCGGTCCTTGACCAGCGTCGCGGCGCGCTTGTAGTCGCCGGCCTGCTGGAGGTGATACACGGCCTGGTCCGCCTGGCCGCCCTCGATCGCGCGGTCCGCGAAGCGCTTGTGCATCTCGACGATGTCGGCGGCCGGGAGCATCTCGCGGGCGCGCGCCCTGAGGAACTCGCTGAACAGCGGCTGGAAGCGGTACCCGCCCGCCTCGGCGTCGCGGAGCATGAGGCCGGCCTCCTCGAGGGTCTCGATAACGGTGCGCGCCTCGTGGCCGACGATGAGCTTCGCGCTCTCCTCCTCGACGCGATCCAGCAGCGACCAGCGCAGGAGCAGGTCCGTCGTGCGGCGCGAGCGCTTGGCGAGCACCTCCTTGTTGAAGTACTCGTAGAGCTGCGTCGCGCTGCCGCGGAACTCCGTGAGGTCGGCCCAGCCGCGCTCCCCCACGAAGGCCGCCGCCAGACGCAGGCCGGCCGGCCACCCCCCGGTGCGCGCGTAGATCGTGTCGACCGCGTGATCGGGGAGCTGGAGGCCGAACTCGGTCCGCAGGAGCGCCGCGGCCTCATCCCGGGTGAAGGCCAGCTCGGCCGCCGAAAGGTCGAGCACCTGGCCGCCGAGCCGCCAGCGGGCGAGCCCCGGGAGCTGGGGCGTCCGCCGGGTGGCCAGCACGATGTGGGCG
>JBOGYU010000777.1:0-1895 GCA_050696935.1 Solirubrobacteraceae bacterium
GCGCCCGCCTGCGCGACGTGACGCGGGCGGACCGGCTGGACGAGCTGGCCTTCGAGCTGCCGCTCGCCGGCGGCGACGAGCCGACTGGGCGCCTCGCGCTGCGCGCGATCGGGACCGTGCTGCGCGACCACCTGCCCGCGGGCGACCCGCTGGCCGGCTACGCCGAGCGGCTCGACGACCCGGCGCTGCGCCAGGACGTGCGCGGCTACCTCACGGGCAGCATCGACCTCGTGGTCCGGGCGGGCGGGCGGTTCGCGGTCGTCGACTACAAGACGAACCGGCTCGGCTCCTACGGTCCGGACGCCCTGGCCGCGGAGATGCAGCGGGGGCACTACGGGCTGCAGGCCCTGCTCTACACGGCGGCGCTGCACCGCTACCTGCGCTGGCGCCTGCCGGGCTACGACCCGGGCCGCCACCTCGCCGGCGTGCTGTACCTGTTCGTGCGCGGGATGGGCGACCCGCCCGACGGCGTGTTCTCGTGGCGGCCGCCCGCCGGCCTGGTCGAGGCGCTGAGCGACGTGCTCGACGGGAGGGCGGCGTGACGGCGCTCGAACGGTACGCGGCTCCCCGGCGGGCGGGCTCGTGACGGCGCTCGAACGGTACGCGGCTCCCCGGGGGGGCGGGCTCGTGACGGCGCTCGACCCGTACGACGTGCGCCGGGTGCTGCGCGGTGACGGGCTGCTGCGGGAGTTCAACGACGCGGGCGTGCTGGCGGCGGCGGACGTGCACGTGGCGCTGCGGCTGGCCGCCCTCGGCGGCGAGCGCGACGAGTGGGTGGCGCTGGCGGCGGCGCTCGCCGTGCGCGGCCCGCGGCTCGGGCACGTGTTCGTGGACCTGGCGACGATCCGGGACACGGCGACCGTCGAGGCCGACGAGCCGGTCGACCTCTCCGGGCTGCCGTGGCCCGCCGCGGAGGCGTGGACGGAGCGCGTGGCAGCGAGCGGGCTGGTCGCTGTGGGGGAGAAGGACGCCGACTCGAGCCGCCCGCTCCGGCTCGCCGGCACCTGGCTGTACCTCGATCGCTACTGGCGCGAGGAGCGCCAGATCGCCGCCGACCTGCGCGCGCTGGGCGAGGCGCCGCCCGCGGGCGTGCGCGAGGACCTGCTCGCCGACGGCCTGGCCCGTCTCTTCACCGACGACCGCCAGCGCCTGGCCGCCGAGTCCGCCGTCCGGCGCCGGCTCGCGGTCGTCGCCGGCGGGCCCGGCACCGGCAAGACCACGACCGTCGCCCGGATCGTCGCCGTGCTGCTCGAGCAGGCGCCCGCCACCACCGGATCGTCGCCCCTCCTCGTCGCGCTCGCCGCGCCCACGGGCAAGGCGGCGGCGCGCCTCGAGGAGGCCGTCCACGAGGAGGCGGCGACGCTCGCGGTCGCCGAGCCCGTCCGCGCCGGGCTGCGCTCCCTGAAGGCGTCGACGCTGCACCGGCTCCTCGGCTGGCGCCCGGACAGCCGCAGCCGCTTCCGCCACCACCGCGCCAACCGGCTCCCGCACGACGTGGTCGTCGTCGACGAGACCTCGATGGTCTCGCTCTCGCTGATGGCGCGGCTGGTGGAGGCGGTCCGGCCGGACGCCCGGCTCGTCCTCGTCGGCGACCCGGGCCAGCTCACCTCGATCGAGGCGGGCGCCGTCCTCGGCGACATCGTGGCGGGCGCGCGGGAAGGCGTCGTCGTGCTGGAGCGCGTGCACCGCTTCGGCGGCGGCATCGCCCGCCTGGCCGAGGCCATCCGGCGGGGCGACGCGGGCGCGGTGCTCGAGGCGCTCGCCGGCGAGCCGGAGGGCGTCACCTGGATCCCGGTGGACGTAGGCGATCCCGCCGCGGCCAAGGCCCTGGCGCCCGTGCGCGACGGCGCCGTCTCCGCCGCCCGGGCGGTGATGGACGCCGCCCGGCGGGGCGC
>JBOGYU010000778.1:0-1888 GCA_050696935.1 Solirubrobacteraceae bacterium
CCTCTACGGCGGCCGCGCGCGGGTGCTCGCCCTGGGCGCGATCGCAGGCGCGGCAGAGGCCGGCGCCGTGCTGGGGCCGCTCTACGGGGCGCTCATGGTGCGGGAGCTCGGTTGGCGCTCGATCTTCTGGGTCAATCTGCCGCTCGTCGCCGTTCTGCTGCTCTCCGTCGGCGCACTGCTGCGGGTCAGGACGGCGCGGATCGGCCGCGTCGACTACGCGGGTGCGGTCCTGATCGGCATCGCGCTGCTGGCCTTGACCCTCGGGCTCTCCGGTAAAAGCGGGAGCGCCCTCGAGCGACACCGCGCGCTCCTGCTGGTCACGGCCGCCATCGTCGGCGCCGGCTTCGTCGCGTGGCAGGCGCGGGCACGCTGGCCGCTGATCTCGCTCTCGCTGTTCGCGCGGCGGCCGTTCGCCTCCGCCAACGCCGCCAACCTCTTCATCGGCGCCGCGCTGATCGTGGCGCTCGTCGAGGTGCCGCTCTTCGCCAGCATCGTCCTGGACAAGACCGCCGCCGCCGCCGGGCTGACGCTGCTGCGGCTCACCGCTCTGATACCGATCGGGGCGCTCATCGGCGGGTGGCTCGCGGCGCGCCTGCCCGACCCCGTCGTCGCCGCGGCCGGGATGCTGCTCAGCGCGGTCGGCTTCATCCAGCTCTCCGGCTGGGACGCCCGAGTCACCGAGCCCGTGCTCGCGCTCGACCTCGCGCTCACGGGCTGCGGCTTTGGGCTCGTGCTCGCGCCGCTGGCGGGCGCGGCACTCGGCGCGGCCAGGGGCGGAAGCGAGGCGGTGGCGGCGGCCTCGCTCACGATCGCCCGCATGATCGGGATGATGGTCGGCCTCTCCGCCCTCACCACGTGGGGGCTCGGAGAGTTCAACCGCCGGGTCGCGCAGCTCTCCCTTCCACTCCCCCAGCCGGGCCAGCCCGCGCAGGTGCATCAGGCCCTTCTGGACCAGTACGAGGCGGGTGTCACGGCGGCGGCGGTGTTCGTGTTCGACCGCCTCTTCCTCGTGGCCGCCATCCTCTGCGCCCTCGCCGCACTCCTGACCCTCTGGCTTTCCCCCAAAGCGACTGGCGCTCGACCGTCGCGGTCCGGGTCGTCGCCGCGCGTCGGGTCGGTCACGAGATAGGCATGGTGCGCCGGCGCGTGGCCGGGCGTCGCGATCGCCGGTTGCCGAGCGGGGCGATCTGGCGTCACGATACGACCGTGCAGGCAGCGCTAGACGACGCGTTCCGGAATCCGTCGGGCGCCGCCCGCTGAGCCTGGCGGCTGTCGAGCGACCGTCCCGAACTCTCGTTCCTCGACCGTCGCGTGTGGCGTCAGACGAGCAGGACGATGACGATGATGATGACGACGACGGCGATGGCAGCGATGCCGATGTTGCGGGTGGTCATGTGGGGCGCCTCCCAAGGGTTGGAGCACCGGGCCTGCTGAAAGGCCGCCCGGGCAGCCCGACCCTATCGGGTGTCGGTACTCGGTTCGCCGGAGCCTCGGTGGGTTCAGAGTCGTTCGCGTACCGGGGGCTGGTCGGCTCATCCCTGCTCGAGATCGACCGAGAGGCACGTTCCGCTGACAAGGAGCAACCGCGCGCGCAGCCATCGCACGCGCCACTCGCCGCGGCCGACCCGACACGATCGCCTCCACCAGCTCGCGCGGCGCGATCGCCGCGAGCCGCGCCACGCGCCGGCCGGGCGGACCATGTAGCGATCGCCGCGGGCTGCCGCGGCGCGCTGGCGAGCGCGTCGACGGCAGGAGCGCCGCGAGCGCTTCGTCGTGCGGGCTCTCGACGGGCAGCGAGCGCAGCGCGCGCGTTTGCTGCTGACGGTAGGCTGTGGTGGCTGGCGTAGTGAGCCGTGATAGGCGCACGCGGCGGCGAAGGGGTGATGGT
>JBOGYU010000779.1:0-1888 GCA_050696935.1 Solirubrobacteraceae bacterium
CGCCGGGGTCGGAGCCGCCGCCGTCGCCCGCGCCGGCCTCTCGGCCGGCGTCACCCGGCCGATGACCGGCCTCCCCGCGGCCCCCGTGCCTCATGTCTCCCCCTACGAGCGCGAAGACGACCTCCTCGCGCTCGTGCAGGGCTGCGAACGCGCCCACCCGGAACGGCGGCGCGTGGTTGGTCACGAACAGGACCGGGCGGATCACCGCCGCCGGCCCGCGTTCGATCCCAGGCTGCGTCCGAGTGCGCGCGCCGTGTGGTGCGCGAGCGAGCGCAGCGTCTGCACCTCGAGCCCCTCCCGGTGCATGAACGCACGGTCGGCGGCGACGTCGTTGCGGATCCGCGCCGCGACGTAGCGCGGGCTCAGCGGCTCGCGGTGGCCGTGCACCTCGGCCAGCGCGCGGAAGTCGACGAAGTAGCGCCGCAGCGCGCGCAGCGGGGGATGGTCGTGCGAGTGCACCACGGCGGCCTCCGGCACGTACGCGCGCGCCAGGCCGGCCGCCAGCATGTCGCGCGCGAGCTGCTGGTCCTCGGCGTAGGCGATCGGCCGGAACGGGACCCGCTTCCACGCCCAGCGGGCGACGGCGCCGTTGGCGGAGCTGAAGAACGTGGCGGGCCCGGGGTCGCCGTCGCCGCGGTCCACCCGCGTCCCCCCGAAGCGCGCGAAGAACTCGATCAGCTCCCGGCGCACCATCGGGCTGTCGCCGGGCCGCGGCAGGTACGGGCCGCAGACGAGCGCGACGTCGTCGGCGAGGGCGAACCCGCCGAGCAGCGCGGCAAGCCAGCCCGGGCCCGCGGGAACCGAGTCCTGCGTCAGGAACGCGACGTGCTCGCCGTCGCTCAGCTCCATCAAGCGGTTGCGCGTGCCCCCGTGCGAGAACTCCGCGCGCGGCACCTCGACGACCCGCGCGCCGTGGCGGCGGGCGAGGTCCCGCGACCCGTCCGCCGACCCGGAGTCGATCACCAGCAGCTCCACCGGCCGGTCGACCCGCTGCTCGCGCACGGCGGCGAGCACCTCGCCGAGGAGCGGCCCCCCGTCGAGCACGGGGATGGCGACGGTGACCATCACGACGCGGGCCTCGCGTCGAGCACGGGGATGGCGACGGTGACCGTCACGACGCGGCCCTCGCGTCGAGCACGGCGATCGCGACCGTGACCGTCACGGGGCATACCCGTCATCTGGGTCGTGCCCGACGGACGGCGCGCACGCGAGCGCCTCCTCGTAGGCCGCCACCGTCGCGCGCCCGCACGCCGCCCAGGTGAACTCGCGCTCCACCGTCGCGCGGGCGGCGGCGCCGAGCTCGTGCCGCCAGCCGTCGCCCCGCAGCAGCGCGTCAAGCTCGCGGGCGAGCGCCTCCGGGTCGGCGGGCGGGACCAGCCGCAGGCCGTCGCCGGCGGCGGCGATCTCCTCCGGCCCGTCCTCGCCGCGGCAGCCGATCGCGGGCACGCCGCCGGCCATCGCCTCGACGTAGGCGACGCCGAACGCCTCGTCCACGCTCGGCAGCACGAACACCGTCCCCCGGCGCGCCTCCGCCACCGCCCGCTCCGGCGGCAGCGCGCCGGTGAAGCGGACCCGCTCGGCCAGCCCCAGCTCTCCCGCCAGCCGCTCCAGCCCGGCGCGCTCGGGCCCGTCGCCGACCACGACCCACTCGGCGGCGGGGTACCGGTCGCGGAGCAGCCACAGCGCGCGCAGCACGTCGCCGTGGCGCTTGCGCGCGATCAGGTGGCCGACCGTCACGAGCCGGCCGGCAGCGGGCGCCACCGGCGCCGGCAGGTCGCTGCCGAGGTGCACCACCCGGGTGCGCGCCGCTCCGAGCGCCCGCGCCCGCCGCTCCATCCCGGCAGAGTTGGCGAGCACCACCGCGGCGCGGCCCAGCGCGCCCCGGACG
>JBOGYU010000780.1:0-1883 GCA_050696935.1 Solirubrobacteraceae bacterium
AGCCACGCCGGCGCGTCCGGCGAGCGGCGCAGCGCCTCGTCGTCCGTGAGGTCGCCGAGCCGCCGCAGCACGTCGTGCATGGCGTCGACCGAGTCGGGCCGCGTGCGCTCCGAGAGCCGCTGGAGGTCCGCCTCCACCTGCTCGAGCGCCGCGGGGTCGATCAGCTCCCGCAGCTCCTCCTGGCCGAGCAGCTCGCGCAGCAGCTCCCGGTCGAGCGCGAGGGCGGCGGCGCGGCGCTCCGCGTTCGGCGTGTCGCCCTCGTACATGTACGTCGCGACGTAGTCGAACAGCAGCGAGGAGGCGAGCGGCGATGCGGTCGGCGTCTCCACCTCCACCACGGTCTTCTCGCGCGAGTGCAGCGCGCGCAGCAGCTCGTGCAGCCCGGGCACGTCGAGCACGTCGCGCAGGCACTCGCGGTAGGTCTCCAGCACGATCGGGAACTGCGCGTAGCGCTTGGCCACCTCCAGCAGTGACTGGCTCTTGAGGCGCTGCTGCCACAGCGGCGTGCGGCGGCCCGGGTAGGCGCGCGGGATCAGCAGCGCGCGGCCGGCGTTCTCGCGGAAGCGGGCGCCGAACAGCGCCGAGCCGCCCAGCTCGCCGACCACCAGGTCCTCCAGCTCGTCCGGCTCGATCATCACCAGATCGGCGCCCGGCGGATCGTCCGCGTCGGGCAGGTGGACGATGATCCCGTCGTCGGACCAGATGGCGTCCGACTCCAGGCCGTGCCGCACGCGGATGCGGGCGGAAAGCGCGAGCCCCCACGCGGCGTGGACGCGGCCGCCGTAGGGCGAGAGGATGCACAGCCGCCAGTCGCCGATCTCGTCGCGGAAGCGCTCGATCACGACGGTCCGGTCGCTCGGGACGACGCGCGTGGCCGCCTGCTGCTCGAGCAGGAACTCGACCAGGTTGCGCGCGGCGAGCGGGTCGAGGTCGTAGTCGCGCGCCAGCGCCTCCGGCTCGGCGTCCACCGCCCAGCGCGCGAAGGCGCCGATCGCCTCGCCCAGCTCGCGCGGGCGGCCGAGCCCGTCGCCCTTCCAGAACGGCACCGCGGCCGGCACGCCGGGCGCGGGGGTGACGATCACGCGGTCGCGCGTGATGTCCTCGATCCGCCAGCTCGATGCGCCGAGCAGGAACGCCTGCCCGGGGCGGGCCTCGTAGACCATCTCCTCGTCCAGCTCGCCGACCCGCCGGCCGTCGGGCAGGTTGACGCTGAAGAGCCCGCGGTCGGGGATCGTGCCCGCGTTGGTGATGGCCAGCGCGCGGGCGCCGCGGCGGGCGCGCAGGGTGCCGGCCACGCGGTCCCACACGATCCGGGCGCGCAGCTCGCCGAACTCCTCGGACGGGTAGCGGCCGTCGAGCATGTCCAGCACGTTCTCGAGCTGGGCGCGCGACAGCTCGGCGTAGGAGTGGGTGCGGGTGACGAGCGCGTGCAGGGCGTCGACGCCGAGGCCGTCGTCCCCCGCCGCGGCGGCCATCGCGACGATCTGCTGGGCGAGCACGTCGAGCGGGTTGCGCGGCACGACGGTGCGCTCGATCAGCCCGTCGCGCATGCGCTGGGCGACCACCGTGCACTCGAGCAGGTCGGCGCGGAACTTGGGGAAGATGCGGCCCTTCGAGACGTCGCCGACGTTGTGGCCGGAGCGGCCGATGCGCTGGAGCCCGGCGGTGACGGACTTCGGGGACTCGACCTGGAGCACGAGGTCGATGGCGCCCATGTCGATGCCCAGCTCGAGGCTGGACGTGGCCACCAGGCAGGGCAGCTCTCCCGCCTTGAGCTGGTCCTCGACGAGCAGGCGCTCCTCCCGGGCGAGCGAGCCGTGGTGGGCGCGTGCGATCGGCTTCTGCCTGAGCGCTTCGCGCTCGTCACCGGCGGCGCCTTCGGC
>JBOGYU010000781.1:0-1880 GCA_050696935.1 Solirubrobacteraceae bacterium
CAGGTACCCTGCGGCGCAGGGAGCCGGGGCCCGAGCGGCCCGGCCCGAAGGGCCGAGAGCGGGAAGGGCTGAGGCGACGCTGCGCTCGATCGCGATCGTCGGCGCGTCGCTGGCGGGACTGCGCGCCGCCGAGACGCTCCGGCGCGAGGGGTTCGACGGGCCCGTCACCCTGATCGGCGCCGAGCGCCGCCTCGCGTACGACCGGCCTCCGCTCTCGAAGGAGCTCCTGGCCGGCGAGTGGGAGCCCGAGCAGATCGCGCTGCGCAAGCAGCCCTACGACGAGCTCGAGCTCGACCTTCGCCTCGGCCGGCGGGCCGTCGGCCTCGACCTCGGCGCCCGCGAGGTCGCGCTCGACGACGGCGGGCGCGTGGGTTTCGACGGCCTCGTGGTCGCCACCGGCGCGACACCGCGCACGCTCCCGGGCACCCCCGCTCTCGAAGGCATCTTCACCCTCCGCACCCTCGACGACTGCCTCGCCATCCGCGAGCGGCTCGAGGCGGGGCCGCGGGTCGTGGTCGTGGGCGCGGGCTTCATCGGCAGCGAGGTCGCCGCGACCAGCCGGAGGCGGGGGCTCGACGTGATCGTGCTGGAGGCGCTGCCGGTCCCGATGGCGCGGGGCGTGGGCCCGGTGATCGGCGAGGTCTGCGCCCAGCTCCATCGCGACCACGGCGTCGCCGTTCGCCTCGGCGTCGGTGTCGCCGGCTTCGACGGGACGACCCGGGTGGAGCGGGTACGCCTCGCCGATGGCGCCACCGTCGAGGCCGACCTCGTCGTCGTCGGGGTCGGCGTCGCCCCGGAGACGCGCTGGCTCGAAGGCTCGGGTCTCACACTCGACGACGGGGTGGTGTGCGACGAGACCTGCCTCGCCGCCCCCGGCGTGGTCGCGGCCGGCGATCTCGCCCGCTGGCCGAACCCGCTCTTCGACGGGGAGGTGATGCGGCTCGAGCACTGGACCAACGCCACCGAGCAGGGCGTCCACGCGGCGCGCACGCTGCTGCTGGGAGACCGAGCCGAGGCCTTCGCGCCGGTGCCGTTCGTGTGGTCCGATCAATACGACGTGAAGATCCAGACCGTGGGCTGCATCCGCGGCGACGACGAGGTGACGGTGGCGCACGGGACGCTTCCCGAACGACGGTTCGTCGCCCTGTTCGGTCGCAACGGGCGGCTCACCGGCGCGCTCGGGTTCAGCCGACCCCGCCAGGTGATGCAGTACCGCAGGCTGATTGCCGAGCGCGCCAGCTATGGCGACGCGCTGGCGCACGCCCGCGCTGCCGACGGCTGACCTTCGTACGATGGCGCCATGCGCAGGGCGGAGCCGCTCCTGACACCGAGGTTTCTGCTCGTCGTCCTGTCCGGCCTCACGTACTTCATGGCGCTGAGCATGCTGATCCCGGTAACGCCGCTCTACGCCAAGGGGCCGCTCGGCGCCGGCGACGTGGGCGTCGGGATCGCGGTGGGCTCGCTGTTCGTGGGCGCGGTGCTGCTGCGGCCCTACGCCGGACGGGTGGGCGACCGGCTGGGCCGGCGGGTGCTCATCATCGGCGGCGCGCTCGTGGTCGCGGCGTCGACGGCGGCGTACGGAGCCATCGAGTCGCTGCCGTTCCTCGTGGGGATGAGGGTCGTCACCGGCGTCGGTGAGGCCGCATTCTTTGTCGGCGCGGCGACCATGATCACCGACCTCGCGCCCGAGGCGCGGCGGGGCGAGGCGGTGAGCTACTGGTCGGTCGCGATCTACGGAGGGCTGGCCTTCGGCCCCGCGCTCGGCGAAGCCGTGCTCGGTGACGATCGCTACCTCGCGGTGTGGCTGGTGTCGGCGGCGCTGGCGCTGGCGGCGGCCGCGCTCGGCGTGGCGACGGCCGAGGTCCCGCGCCCGGCCGCCG
>JBOGYU010000782.1:0-1879 GCA_050696935.1 Solirubrobacteraceae bacterium
GGATCGTGGTGCGTGCCGCGCCGGCCGCCGCCGAGCCGGAGGCGGCGCCGGCGCGGTTCGCGATCGCCTACGAGGACGAGCACCTGCTGGTGATCGACAAGCCCGCCGGCGTCGTCGTGCACCCGGCGCGCGGGCACAGCAGCGGCACGCTCGCCCAGGCGCTCGAAGGCCGGATCGTGGGGGGAGAGGACCCGGTGCGGGCGGGGATCGTCCACCGCCTGGACCGCGACACGTCGGGCCTGCTGGTGGCCGCGCGGACCGAGGCGGCGCACGCCGCCCTGAAGACCATGATGCGCGCGCGGGAGGTGACCCGGGAGTACCTCGCGCTCGTGGAGGGCCGGCCGGCGGCCCGCTCGGGGACGATCGACGCGCCGCTCGGCCGCGACCGCCGCGTCCGGACGCGGATCTCGACGGACACCGACGAGCCGCGCGCCGCGGTCACGCACTTCGTCACCGAGCGGGCGTTCGAGGGCTTCACGCTACTGCGCGTGACGCTCGAGACCGGGCGGACGCACCAGATCCGCGCCCATCTGCTCGCGATCGGCAATCCCGTGGCCGGTGATCGCGAGTATGGCCGCGCCGGGCTGCTCGGCCTGGAGCGCCAGTTCCTGCACGCGGAGCGGCTCGCCTTCAGGCATCCGGCGACCGGGGAGGCGATGGATGTCCATTCGCCTCTCCCGGCCGACCTGCGCGCCGCGCTGGCGAAAGCGGGCCGGTCCACCGGAGGTAGGGGAAGGGAGGGCCGGCCCGCCTAGAGGCGCTAACGCAGCTTTCCGGCAGAACTTGCCTAAACTGGACTGCAATCTGCCAACGACCCCGGGCCTTCCACCCGAGGCCGCGGCCCTGCCCGGCGCATTGCGTCGGGTCCGCACGCCTCGATCGCCCGGGCTTTCAGTTCACAATCGAAAAGGGGACAAGACGTGGCTCAGGTAGGAATCCGGGAGCTGCTGGAGGCCGGCGTGCACTTCGGCCACCAGACGCGCCGCTGGAACCCGAAGATGCGCCGCTTCATCTACGGCGAGCGCAGCGGGATCTACATCATCGACCTGCTCAAGACCGAGGCGCTGCTCGCGCAGGCGCAGCGCTTCGCCTCCGAGGTCGCCCACCGCGGCGGCACCGTCCTGTTCGTGGGGACGAAGAAGCAGGCCCGCGACGGCATCAAGGAGATCGCCGAGGCGGCCGGCCAGCCGTACGTCAACCACCGCTGGCTCGGCGGCCTGCTCACGAACTTCCAGACCATCTCGCTGCGCATCAAGCGCCTGCACGACCTCGAGCGCTACGCCACCGAGGGCCAGCTGGCGCTCCTGCCGACGCGCGAGCGGCTGTCCGCGGAGGCCGATCTGGAAAAGCTCCAGGCCAACCTCGGCGGTGTCAAGAACATGCAGCGCGTGCCGGACGCGATGTTCGTGGTCGACCTCAAGACCGAGGCGATCGCCGTCCGCGAGGCCCAGCGCCTGCGGATCCCGATCATCGGGCTCGTCGACACCAACTGCGACCCCGACGGGATCGACTACGTGGTGCCGGGCAACGACGACGCCATCCGCGCGTGCAACCTCGTGACCCGCGCGATCGGCGACGTGGTGGCCGAGGGCCGCACGCGCTTCCGCGCCGAGGAGGAGCGCGCGCGCCAGGAGGCCGAGGAGCAGGCGCGGCGCGAGGCCGAGGAGCGCGCCCGTCGCGAGGCCGAGGAGCAGGCGCGGCGCGAGGCCGAGGAGCGCGCGGCCGCCGAGGCGCTCACCCAGGCCGGTGCGAGCGAAGCGGTGACGAGCCCCCCGGGCGAGGCAGTCGAGCCGCGCGACGTGGCCGAGGCCCAGGTGGCCGACGCCGCCCAGCAGGCCGGCCGCGAGCCCGAGGGCCGCCGCGCCGCCGAGGCCGGCGC
>JBOGYU010000783.1:0-1874 GCA_050696935.1 Solirubrobacteraceae bacterium
GCCCGGCAGGACGGCGACCGTTCGGCTGCGCGTGCCGGGCGGCGCGGCCGGCCGGCGGCGCGCTGCGCTGGTCGTCGTGTACGGGGACGGCGTGGCCGACCGGCGCGAGCTGAGGCTCAGGTGGCGATGAGCGTGTCGCCGCCGGCGGCTTCGAGCAGCGCCAGCGCGAGCTCGACGAACGCCTGCCCGCGCACGACGTCCTCGGGCCTGAACGCGCCGCCGTCGCGCCGGTCGAGCACCTGCAGGACCCCGAACGCGGTCCCGCCGCGCATCAGCGGCACGGCGAGCATCGTGTTCGGGACGTAGCCGGTGCGGGCCGCCACGGCGCGGGCGAAGCGCGGGTCCTCGCGACAGCTCGCGATCGCCTCGGGCTCGCCGGCTGCGAGCACCGCGCCGGCGATGCCGGCGCCCGCGGGGAGCCGGACGCCGACGATCTCCTCGGCGCCGGCGCCCCAGGCGGACTCGTAGACGAGCTCCTCGCCGTCCGCGAACGCGATCGACGCGGCGGCGGCGCCGAAGACGCCGGCGGCCGATCGCACGACCGTCTCAAGCACCGGCGGCGGCACGGACGTCCGCGCGACGCTCAATCCGAGCGGGGCGCCCTCGTCCGGCCCGAGCCCCTCGCCGAGCGCGCGCGCGAACGCCTCCACGGAGGGCAGGCGCAGGTAGGGGTCGGGCTCGAGCGCGGCGCTCACGGCCCGCTCGACGGCCCGGTCCACGCCGTCGACCACGTCCGCCAGCGACGCCCGCTCGAGGAACACGGGCGGCTGGCCGGCGACCAGCGTCCACAGCGTCGCTCCGACCCCGAAGACGTCGCTGCGCGGCGAGGCCATGCCGCCCGCCAGCACCTCCGGCGCCATGAAGCGCGGCGTCCCGATCCCGATCGTCCCGGGGTCGCCGCCGCGCTCCTCGCGCGCGATCCCGAAGTCGACGAGCACGACCCCGCCGCCGGAGAGGATGAGGTTGGCGGGCTTGACGTCGCGGTGGACGACCCGCTGGGCGTGCACGTACGCAAGCGCCTCGCAGGCCTGCCGGACGTGGCCGACCGCCTCGGGCACGGGCAGCCGGCCGCGCTCGTGCAGCACACGAGCGAGGCTGGGCCCGCGCACGAGCTCCATCACGAGGCAGTGGCGACGCTCGTCCGCGACGTGGTCGAGCACCCGGACCACGCGCGGGTGGCGCAGGCGGGAGAGCAGCCGGGCCTCGATCTCCAGACGGGTCGCGTTGCGCTCCTCCAGCAGCAGCTTGAGCGCGACCTCGGCGCCGTCGGCGAGCCGGCGGCCGCGGTAGACGGCGCCCATCCCCCCGCTGGAGATCCGCTCGCCGGTCTCGTAGGCGCCGCCGATCTGGGTTCCCGGTGGCAGGTCGTGCACGGCGCCCAATAGTGTCGTGCCGTGAGACTGCGCCGTGCTCCGCTGCTCGCAGGCGTGGCCGCGTTCGCGGCGGCGAGTGGCATCGCCGTGGCGGAGACCGGCGTGCTCGGCCGCTGGGAGCACGACACGCTCGCCGCTCGCTTCGACGTCCGCGGCGAGCGCCCGCCGGCGCCCGAGGTCGCGGTCGTCGGCGTCGACGAGCACACGCTGCAGCGCACCGCGCGGCGGTGGCCGTTCCCACGCGCCCAGCAGGCGCGGCTGGTGGACCGGCTGCGCCGCCTGCGGCCGCGGCTGACTGTCTACGACATCCAGATCACCGAGGCCAGCGACGACCCGGACGGCGATCTCGCGCTGTACGAAGCCGTCTCGCGCGCCCGGCCCGTGGTGCTCGCCGCCACCGACACGGACGAGCGCGGCCGTACGCGGGTGCTCGGCGGCGAGGAGAACCTGCGCGCCGCGGGCGCGTTCGCCGGCAGCGGCCTGCTGCCACCAGGCTTCGAC
>JBOGYU010000784.1:0-1871 GCA_050696935.1 Solirubrobacteraceae bacterium
CCGCCGCGCGGCGGCTGGTCGTCGTCGGGACGGGCATGGCGGCGATGGAGACGGTCGAGGAGGTGCTGCGGCGCACGCCCGCCGGCGCCTGGCGCGTCACCATGCTCGGCGAGGAACCCGGCGTCCCCTTCAACCGGATGCTGCTGTCCAAGCTCCTCGCCGGCACGGTCGGGACGGGGGCGCTCGAGCTTCGCCCGCCGGCCTGGTTCGCGGACCAGCGCGTCGACCTGCGCGGCGGCTCGCCGGCCACCGCCATCGACCTCGAACCCGGGCGGGTACTCGACGGCTCCGGGATCGCGCACCCGTTCGACGCGCTCGTGCTCGCGACCGGGTCGCGGCCGTTCGTCCCTCCGATCCCCGGCGCGCGCCGCCCCGGCGTGCTCACCTTCCGCACGCAGGCCGATGTCGCGGCCATCGCGGCTTCGGCGCAGGCGGCGCGACGAGCGGTCGTGATCGGCGGCGGCCTGCTGGGGCTCGAGGCGGCGGCCGGCATCCGCGCGTGCGCGGCCGGCGCCACGGTGACGGTGCTGGAGGCCGCCGACCGGCTGATGCCGCAGCAGCTCGACAGCGCCGCCGCGCGCCTGCTCGCTTGCGCGCTGGACGCGCTCGGCATCGCATCGGCGTGCGGGACGCGGGTCGAGCGGATCGACGAGGCGGGCGTCGTGCTCACGGGCGGGGAGCTCGTCGCGGCCGACGTCGTCGTAGTGGCCGCCGGGATCTGCCCGGAGACGACCCTGGCCGCCGAGGCGGGGCTCGAGGTGAACCGCGGGGTGCTCGTCGACGACGAGTTGCGCACGAGCGCGCCGGGGGTCTGGGCGGTGGGCGAGTGCGCCGAGCACCGGGGGACGGTCTACGGGCTGTGGGCGCCGCTCGCCGAGCAGGCGCGGGCGGCCGGCGCCTCGGTGTGCGGCGATCCGGCCGCATTCCACGGCCAGACCACCGCCACCAACCTCAAGGTGGCCGGCGTCGAGCTGTTCGCCGGCGGCGGCCAGGCGGGCGGCGACGAGCTGGTCTGGAGCGACGGGCGGCGCGGCGTCTATCGCCGCCTGCTGCTCGACGGCGACCGCCTCGCCGGGGCGATCCTCGTCGGCGACACGACCGAGGCGCGCGAGCTCTCGACGCTGCTGCGGACCGGCGGGCCGGTCCCCGAGCGGTACCTGAACCCGCCCGGCGTTCCCGCCGACGCGCCCGCGCCGCAGCCCTTCGACGTCATCTGCGGCTGCAACGACGTCACCCGCGAGACGATCGAGCAGGCGATCGCGGCGGGCGGGCTCACCTCGCTGCCCGCGGTCAGCCGGGCCACGCGGGCGGCCACCGGGTGCGGCTCGTGCGCGGGCGACGTCGAGCGGCTGCTCGCCGCGCGCGACCGCGAGGGTTCATCGATCCGAAACACGAGCGTGACCGCCGTGAAACGGCGGCTGGGCACGATCGACGCATGAGCTCCCACGGGATCGTCGTCGTCGGAGGCGGCATCGCCGGCCAGTCGGTCTGCGAGGCGATCCGCCTCCGCGACCGGACCACGCCCGTCACGCTCGTCTGCGGCGAGCCTCGACTGCCCTACGACCGCGTGCGCCTCTCCGAGCTGCTCGTCGACGGGCGCCCGACCGAGGCGCTCGAGCTGCGCCCGCCGGAGTGGTTCGAGGATCACGACGTCCGCACCCTCGTCGGTGTTCGGGCGACGCGCCTCGACACGGAGGCTCGCCGGATCGCGCTCGACGGCGGCGAGCACCTGGACTACGACGCACTCGTGCTGTGCACCGGCTCGACCCCGCTGATGCCGCCGATCCCGGGCATCGACCTCCCCGGCGTCGTCCCGTTCCGCGGGCCGGGCGACTGCGACGCGATCCGCGCCGCCGCGGCCGGCGGCGCCC
>JBOGYU010000785.1:0-1862 GCA_050696935.1 Solirubrobacteraceae bacterium
CGGCCGCGGCGGGGCCGCCCGTCGGCCGGCACGCCCGTCGCGCTCGCCAGCTCGGCGATCGAGGCGCCCAGGTCGGCGGCGACGTCGTCGAGGTCCGCCATCGCGTCGTAGTCGCCGAGCAGGCCGAAGAAGACGCGCCCGTCGTAGGACATGATCGCGATCCCGAGCGCCGTGTTGAGGACCAGCGGCACCTTCGGGTAGAAGGCGTGCAGGCGGCGGCCGAGCATGAAGAGCGGGAACTGCGGCCCCGGCACGTTGGTGACCGTGACGTTGAAGAAGCGCTGCCGGGTCTGGAGGCGCGCCGCCTGGTCGAGCACCGTCGGCGCCGCGAAGCCGGCGAGCCGCGTGAGCGTCTCGGCGCCGACGGCCTGGCCGGAGCCCTTGAGGTCCCCGATCGCCGCGTGCACGGCGCGGAAGCGCTGCAGCGGGTCGGCGAGGCCGACGGGCAGCGGCGCGTAGATCGCGCTCACCTTGTTGCCCAGCGCCCCCCGCTCGGTCTCCGCGCGCACGGAGATCGGCACCATCGCCTTGAGCTCGATGCCCTCGGGGTCGCGGCCGCGGCGCAGCAGGTGCGCGCGCAGGGCGCCGGTGACGACCGTCAGGACGACATCGTTCACCGTCCCGCCGACGGCGCCCTTGATCGCCTTGAACCGGTCCAGGTCCGCCGCGACCCACGCGAACCGGCGGTGCGCGCCGATGCGCGTGTTCAACGGGCTGGGAGGTGCTCCGCCGATCCCGGCGGCGGCCATCGAGGCCACGCCGCCGAGCGTGCGGACCACCGCGCCCGGATCGGACACGGCCGCGGCCGCGGCGCGCGCGGCGTCCAGGGGCGCCGAGGCCCGCTCCATCAGCGCGTCGGCGAGCAGCGTGGCGCCGCTCGGCTCCGGCCGCGGGTACCACGGCGGGGCAGGCTCGCGCTCGGGCGGGTCGGCCTCCAGGTCGAACAGGACGGTCATGATGTCCACGCCGGAGATGCCGTCCACCAGCGCGTGGTGCGTCTTGCAGACGAGCGCGAAACGGTTCTCTCCCACGCGCTCGACGAGCCAGATCTCCCACAGCGGCTTCGAGCGGTCGAGCTGCTGGGAGAACACCCGGCCCGCCAGCCGGCGCAGCTCGTGCTCGGAGGCGGGCGCCGGCAGCGCGGTGTGGCGGACGTGGTAGCCGGCGTTGAAGTGCGGGTCGTCCACCCACACCGGCCTTGCCTGGGCGAGCGGTGGGAAGGCGAGCTTCTGGCGGTAGCGCGGGACGAGGTGCAGCCGGCTCTCGATCTGCTCGGCGAACTCCTCGTAGGGCGGCGCGTCGCCTTCGAACACCAGCACGGATCCGACGTGCATGTGAGCGCCGGCCCTCTCGAGCGCGAGGAACGAGGCGTCCAGGCCGCTGAGCCGGTCGGGGTTCGGCACGACGGGCCGATTGTGGCGCGTTCCCCGGGCGGTCGCAATGTGACGGGGCTCACACGACCGCGCGGCGCCGCTCGCTAGCCTGCCCGGCCGTTCTGGCCATGCCGAGCCGTGGAGCGCAAGATGCGCCCGCGGGCGGAGGACCCCAGGTTCCTGGCATCCGCCACGGGGCCCCCGCAGGCAGTCCGGCCGAGATCAAGGAGGTCCCTTGCGACCGCGACCAATGTCGCGCGCCGCCGTCACGGCGGGCGCGCTGTGTCTCGCAACCACAGGCGCCACGTCTGCCTCGCTTCGCTCGTCACCGGCGGCGGCTTCGCCTTCGCCTCGGCCCGCCGCCGCGCAGACCGACTCCCAGGGCGTATCCCCGCGGGCGAGCATCGCCGCCGTGGGGGTTTCGAAGAAGCGCCTGCACGTGCGGGCCGGCCGCCGCGTGGCGGTGGTGGGCGCCGTGCGCCCGGGCGC
>JBOGYU010000786.1:0-1856 GCA_050696935.1 Solirubrobacteraceae bacterium
CGCTCGCGCTGGTCGTGCCGGTCGCCGCCGTCACGATCGCGCTGGTGTTCATCGGCGGGCGCAAGGCGCTCGCGGTCTCGCGCCTGCGGCCGAAGGGCGGCGCCGACGGCCTGATCGGCCAGGTCGGCGTCGTGCGGCGCACGGTCGCGCCGGTCGGCGACATCCTCGTCGAGGGCGAGCTGTGGCGCGCGCGGCGATCGTTGGCCGATGACGAGCGGGCGCTGAGCGAGGGCGAGCACGTCGTCGTGGAATCCGTGCGCGGCCTGACCCTGTCGGTCCGCCGCGCCGAGGAATGGGAGCTGCTGCCGTGACCGCCGTGACCGTCGCCATCGTCATCGTCCTCACGCTGCTGGCGGCCACCCTGGTCGCCGCCGCCGCGTCGATCCGGATCCTGCGCGAGTACGAGCGCGCGGTCGTCTTCCGCCTCGGCCGGCTGCTCGGCGTCAAGGGCCCGGGCCTGATCCTGCTGATCCCCGCCGTCGACCGGATGGTCCGGATCGACCAACGCACCGTCACGCTCGACATCCCCACGCAGAACGTGATCACGCGCGACAACGTGCCCGCCAAGGTCAACGCGGTCTGCTACTTCCGCGTGATCGACGCCTCGCGCGCGGTCGTTGACGTCGAGCGCTACCTGGTGGCCACCTCGCAGATCGCCCAGACGACGCTGCGCTCCGTGCTCGGCAAGGCGGACCTCGACATGCTGCTGTCCGAGCGCGAGCAGCTCAACGAGGCGCTGCAGCACATCATCGACGAGCACACCGACCCGTGGGGCATCAAAGTCACGACGGTCGAGATCAAGCACGTGGAGATCCCGCAGGCGATGCAGCGGGCGATGGCGCTCGGTGCCGTGGCCGAGCGCGAGCGGCGGGCGAAGATCATCCACGCCGAGGGCGAGTACCAGGCGTCGCAGCGCCTGCGCGACGCCGCGGACGTGATCTCCGGCAACCCGGCCTCGCTGCAGCTGCGCTACCTCCAGACGCTGACCGAGATCGGCGCCGACCAGAACTCGACGGTCGTGTTCCCGCTCCCGCTCGACGTGGTCAAGCCGTTCCTGGAGGCGATGTCCGCGACCGCCGGCGACGGCGAGGCGGCGCTCAAGGACGGGAGCGCGCACGCCGAGCTGCCGGAGGGCGAGCGCCCGGTCGCGCCTCCGAGCCCGCGCGTGAAGGTCGGCCGCAGCCGCCGCTGACCGGTTCCTGCTATGCAACTGAGCACACCAGGTCGCTCGACCGGGCCTCGGCACGCGCTGCTCCCTTCGCGTAGATGCGGTCGTCTCCGCCGACGCCTACGAGACGCCCGCTCGGGACGACGTCTTCGACTTGGGGGCCGAAAGTCGTGACGTTGTGACGAGTTCTCGACAGGGCCTTCTCTGTGGAGCAAGATTCTCGTCGGGGCTTGCGCCTCTCCGGATTCCGCCTGGGAACATCCCCTGAGAGGGCCTAGGGACTGCGCGCCGGGACAAGCCCGCGACATACGGCATCCCGCCCGAGGTGTTGGATCTCCCGACTGGGGTCGGGAGGACAGGAGTCGGTGCGCGCTGTCCAGCGACGCGGTAGCCCGCGAGGCTGGTCTACGCCGTGAGGCCGGACCCGGCGCCCCTTGGGAGGGGGCCGGGGGGAGGGCCTGCCCTCCCCCCGCTAATTGTTGGCTTCCGCATCGCCCGGGCGGGGCGAGCCCGGACTAAGGGCTCGTAGATCTTCAAGGTGGCGTCTTGGCGGCGGTTGGCGAGATCGATCGCGGTAGGGACCGCCGTTGCTGACGGCCCCCCGCGCAGATCCCAGCGTGCACTGCTAGCGCACTGGGCTCCTCCCTTGGGTGCGGGCGTCGAAGCGCTCGTCGGGCCAGGGATGCAT
>JBOGYU010000787.1:0-1854 GCA_050696935.1 Solirubrobacteraceae bacterium
GCGCCCGCCTCGGACGACGTCCGCGTGCTCCGCACGGAGCGCGCGGGCGAGGACGTCTTCCTGGTGATGAACGAGGGCGAGGAGGCGGTCGAGACCGTCGCCACGTTCCCCGCGACCGGCGCCCCGGAGCTGTGGGATCCGGACGACGGCTCGGCGCGCCCGGCCGCGGTGTACGCCGAGCGCCGCGGGCGCGCGATCGCCGTGCCGCTGCGGCTGGAGCCGTACGAGGTCCAGGTCGTCGCGTTCGCCGGCGAGCCGGAGGGCCCGCACCTGCTGCACTCCGACCTGGCGGCGCGGAGCGTCCGGCGGGCGGGCCCGCGGGCGCTGGAGGCGACCGTCGAGGTGACCGAGCCGGGCACCTACGCGCTGCTCGGCGCGGACGGCGGTCGCCACCACGGCGGCGCCGTGCACGTCGACGACCCGCTCGAGCCGATCGCGCTCGGCGGGCCGTGGCGCTTCCGGTTCGACCGCGAGGGTGCCGCGTGGGTCGAGCGGCCGCTCGGCTCCTGGACCGCGCTCGAGCCGCGCTGGTCCGGCGGCGGAATCTATGAGACGTCGGTGGAGCTCGCTCCCGAGGACCTGGACGTGCGCCGGATGCGGCTCGACCTCGGCGCGGTGCGCGACGTCGCGGAGGTCTCGGTCAACGGCGTGCCGGCCGGCCGGGTGCTGTGGCGGCCCTACCGGGTCGACGTGACCGAGATGCTCCATGCCGGAGCCAACACGATCGCGGTGCGCGTGACCAACACGAACGCGAACGAGCGCGGCTCGGCGCAGCCGTCCGGGCTCATCGGCCCGGTCGCGCTGCGCCCATACCGGGTCGAGCGCGTCCGGCTCGAGCACGACCCGCACGCCGAGACCGTCGTGCTGACGGCCGCGCCGCGCACGGTCGAGCTGACGGGGTGCGGCACGCGGTCGGTGGACGTCACGGTCGCCAACCACGGCCGGAGCCCGGTCGCGGGCGAGCTGCGACTCGCCGCGCCGGACGGCGTCACCGCCACCGCGTCCGAGACCCGGGTCGCCGTCGACGGTCGCAACGCCGAGACGGTCCGCGTGGACATCGCCGCCGCCGCGGACACGACCGACCCGAGCGGCGTGTTGGAGATCCGCTTCGGGGAGCAGACCGCGCGCGTGGAGCTCGTCGCCGCGGACCGGCCCAACCTGGCGGCGGGCGCGACGGTCGCCGCCTCGTCGACCCACCCGCGCTTCAGCGCCGCGAGCGTCGTCAACGGGCTCACCGACTCCGCCAGCTGGGACCGCGGCGACGGCTGGAACGACGACACGATCGGCGCGTTCCCGGACTGGGTCGAGCTGCGGCTGCCGTGCGCGCCGGAGGTCGGCCGGGTCGACGTGCACACGCTCGGCTCGGCGCAGTTCCCGACCTCCCGGTTCGGGATCCGCGACTACGACGTCCAGGTGCTCGTCGACGGCGGCTGGGCGACCGTCGACGAGGTGCGGGGCAACACCTCCGCGGTGGTGCGGTCGACGTTCCCGCCGGTCCGCACGGACGCCGTGCGCGTGCTCGTCCACTCCACCAACAGCGGCGACTACTCGCGGCTGATCGAGGTCGAGGTGTACCGCGAGGAGTGAAGGCGGCGGCGGGCGCGCCGATCACCCCGGGGAGGTCGATGCCCGCGCCCGCCGCCCACGCTCCGCCCGCGTCCGCCGCCGACGCGCTCACCGCCGTGTCGCGCCTGCTCGCGCTCGCGGTCGAGCAGCCGGAGCCGCGGGTCGTCCACGAGATGCTGGTGGAGGAGGCGTGCCGGCTGCTGGAGGCCGACGGCGCCGCGCTGGTGACGCTGGCCGGTGGCGGCGGCGTGCTCGCGGCGACCGCCCCCCATGACGGGTTGCCGGAGG
>JBOGYU010000788.1:0-1853 GCA_050696935.1 Solirubrobacteraceae bacterium
GCCGACGGTCGCGCGTGGGCCGCACGGGTAGCCGGCGGCCGGTCCCCTCGGCCCACGCTGGGCCGCAGCCGGCGGGAAGGTGGCGGCCCCCGGGGCGGGAGGCACGTGGCCGGGGCGCGCCGACAGGGGGGGCGATACGGCCCCGACCGGGTCCCCGGGGACCTCCTACCACGATGGCGGCTGGAACGCCGGGAGCACATGGGTTCCGACGTCCATATCCGCCGGTGAGCGCACCGGCCTGGTGAGGCCTCCTGGATCCGCGACTCCGCGTTCACGCTCGACGCCCTGATGCAGCTGGGTGTCACCACGAGGAGGCCGTCGCCTTCTTCTGGTGGCTCATGCACGCGTCGCAGCACACCCACCCCCGGCTCCGGCCGGTGTACCGCCTCGACGGGGGTGCACGCGTCGAGGAGCGGGAGCTCGCGCTGGCCGGGTACCGCGGCTCGCGGCCCGTCTACGCGGGCAACCACGCGGCGGGACAGCTGCAACGGTACGGCACTCTGACCGCCCCCCGCCGTGATCGCCGCGCACGTGCTCTACGGCGCCGTGGTCGGCGGGCTCCTCGACGCCGGTGGGTGAAGGCCCTCACGGCCGACCGGGCCCGCGAGCGGCATCCGCGGCGGTGGGCTCCGGTCGCGGCGTCTCGCCGGTCTGGAGGTCCACGGAGCTCCAGACGAGCCAGGCCATCGCCAGCGCCACCGCGACCATGAGAACGAGCACCGCGGCGACGATGAGCCCCGGCCTGCCGGTACCGGACGGTCCGCCGCGGGCGTATCCGGGGTCCCAGCCCTCGCCCGAGAGGCTGGGCCCGACATGTTCGCGCTCCGATCGCAAGGTGATCACTGGGCTGGCTCCCGCCGCCGGCGGGCACCCGCCGTGCGTCACCCGCATGACCGGCGCCGTCCGCCGCATGACGCCGGCGGCTCAGCCGGCGGGCGCGAGAGAGGCCGCGCTCGATCTCGCCGAGCGCCTCATCGCGTGCTCGCCGCACGAGGCAGTGTCGTCGGAGGACACGCCCGCGCCGGTCGCCACCGGTCGGGCATAGTGACGACATGGTCGCCGCGCTCGTGCTCGCCGCGTATGCGATCCCCTACGTTCTGCGCGCCCGTACTCTCGCGCGTCGCGGGCGCCCGGTCCCGGCGTGGCGGATCTGGTGCTTCGGCGCCGGTCTCGCCGTGCTGGTGCTGGCCGTGAGCCCTCCGGTGCTCGACCTCGCCGGCTCGCGGTTCGCGGCGCACATGGCCGAGCACCTGCTGATCGCCGACGTCGCCGCGCTGCTGCTCGTGCTCGGCCTGACCGGCCCGCTGCTGGCGCCGCTGCTGCGGGTGCGGGCGATCGACCGCCTGCGCGGGCTGGCCCATCCCGTCGTGGCGTTCGCCCTGTGGGCGGCGAACCTCTACCTCTGGCACCTGGCGTGGGCCTACGAGGGCGCGCTGCGGCACGAGCTCGTGCACGTCCTGCAGCACGTGCTGTTCCTGCTCCTCGGCGTGAACCTGTGGATGCCGCTGTTCGGTCCCTTCCCCAAGCCCGCCTGGTTCGGCAACGCGGCCCAGCTCGTGTACGTCGTGGCGGTCCGGCTCACCGGGGCGGTGCTGGCGAACCTGTTCGTGTGGTCGGGCACCGTCTTCTACGGCTGGTACGGAGACCTCGAGGATCAGAGCACCGCCGGCGCGGTGATGATGGTCGAGGAGAGCGTCGTCACCGTGGCGCTGTTCGGCTGGCTGTTCATGAAGTGGATGCGCGAGGGCGCGGAACGACAGGAGATCCTCGAGCTCGCGGGCGTGCGCGGGATCGAGCTGGACGAGCGGCGCGTGGCCCGCGCGGTGGCGGCCGGCCGCGGCGAGGACCTGCGG
>JBOGYU010000789.1:0-1844 GCA_050696935.1 Solirubrobacteraceae bacterium
GGCACGGCGGCGGCGCAGGCCGACGCGGCCCTCGTAGGCGGCGAACGCGCCGGCGAGCGCGTGGATGCGCCCGCGCGCCACCTTGCGCTCGTCGGCGCTGACGGTGATGCGGACCAGGCAGCGGTACAGCGGCCGCGACGCCTTCTCGAGCACCGCGCGCACGTCCGGGCTGACGGTCGGGTCGGGCGGCCGCGCCGCCGTCCCCGGGTGCCCGAAGCGGTCCGGCAGCTGCAGGCGCCGGCTGGCGGGGAGGCCGGAGCGCAGGCGGCGCGCGATGGTGAGCAGCCGTTGCTGCTGGCGGCTGGTGGCGGGCTGGGCGAGGACCTGGACCAGCGCCTGCTCGCCGGCGCCGAGGCCGGCGAGCTGGGCGAGCACGAGCCCGAGCGGATCCGGGCCCTTCTGGGTGCCGAGCGGAAAGCAGTCGGGGCCCGAGAGGACCAGCTCGGTGGCCAGGCAGATGCGTGTGTTGGTGCGGGGTTCGGGGTCGGTGTCGGTGATGCTCGCCCCGGGCCACGCGGCGGTGAGCGCGCGCTCGACCAGTCCGGGCGGCACCGAGCTGGGGACCCAGAGCCGGAACGTCGTGCCGTGTTGGCCGGCGGTGATCTCCCACGCGAGGTGCGGCTGACCGCAGAGCGCCCGGCGCAGGCGCGGGCGCAGGAGGTCGTGCAGCGCCGACCACAGCAGCAGGGCGCCGTCGGGATCGGCGTCGGGCGGCACGCCGACCTCGATCACCCGCCCCACCCGGGGCCGGTCGCGCAGGCGGCCGAGCAGCACGACGGCCAGCGTCCCCGCGAGGACCCCGAGCGCGAGCTCCGGCCCCAGCTCGACCAGCTCCGCGAGCAGCTCGCGGGCCAGCTCGGTCAGCGCGTGCCAGCCGGCGTCGGGGTCGCGCAGCAGGCGCCGGAGCGTGAGCGGCGAGCCGTCGTCGCGGTCCGCGCCGTGGTGGGCGTGCGCGGCGAGCCGGTGCGCGCGCGTCAGCGTGCGGCTCATCGCGTTGTAGCGGCTGCGGGTCGCGTGGCGCCGAGGTAGACGGTGGTGCCCCACGGGTCGCCGACCTGGCTCGGGAACGGTTCGGTGCGGACGACGGCGCCGGCGTGCGGTGCGTCGACCATCTCGCCCGGGCGCACGACGATCCCGACGTGCCCGACGCTCTGGGTGCTCTGACCGAAGAAGACGAGATCGCCCGGCCGCAGCGGCGCGCCGGCGGCCAGCTGCGGGCCGGTGTCGAACTGCTGCTGCGCGGTGCGGGGCAGCGCGATGCCGGCGGCGTGGTAGGCGGCCTGCGCGAGTCCGGAGCAGTCAAACCCGCTCGCGCTCTCTCCGCCGTAGCGGTAGGGGACGCCTTGCTGGGCGAGCGCGAAGGCGACGGCGCGCGCGGCCGCACCGGTCGGCGCGGCGGCGTGCGATGTGCGCTCGTAGGCGGCGGCCCAGTGCAGGACCTGCTGCACGTACGCGTGGGAGTGGTTGTAGGCGAAGATCGCCGCCCGCAGGCGCTGCGGCGCCCCGGAGGCGCGCAGGTAGTTGGCGGCGCCGTAGATCGCGTCGGCGGGATCCCAGCGGTCGCGGTCGCCGTCGGCGTCCGCGTCCACGCCATAGCTCGCCCACGTCGCGGCCAGGAACTGCATCGGCCCGCCCGCGCCCGCGTAGTTGACGGCGCCCCGCGTCGTGCAGGCGGCGTGGCGGTGGCGGCCGTGGTCGCACTCGACCTTGCCGATCGCGGCCAGCACCGGCCACGGGATGCCGTACGCGGAGCCGGCTGCGAGGTAGAGCCGCAGGTAGCCGGGCGGGATGCCCGCGACCGCGGGCCGGCTGGGGTCGGCGACGCCGATCCCGCCGACCGCGCC
>JBOGYU010000790.1:0-1842 GCA_050696935.1 Solirubrobacteraceae bacterium
GTAGTAGACCATCACCCGCGCGGGAAGCAGCCTCTGCCGCTTCTCGACCCGCCCGCAGTCGGCGAGCACGCCGTCGATCAGACCCGGCGGGTAGGTGCGTGTCAGAACCCCGATCGAGATGTGATCGGAGAGGCGCTGATCGGTCCGGGGCTTGACCCAGCCGGCCCGGGGCATGCGGCAACCGTACCCGGAGCACCGGACGTTAAGTTATGGGTATTGAGGCTAGGGGTGCGGGCAGCCACACCCTTGCAAGTCAGGGGCGCCGGTTGGGGATTCCCCCGATGCGGCGCGGGGCGCGCTGCGGCGATGCTGCCCCGCGATCCCCTCCCCACCTCCCCCGGAGCCTTCACACATGAACACCCAACGCTGGACGCTCGTGGTGGTCTGTGCCGCCACCGCGATGCTCATGCTCGACATCGCCGTCGTCAACACCGCGCTCTCGCGGATCGCGGAGGACCTGCAGACGGGCCTCGGCGGCCTGCAGTGGGTCGTCGACGCGTACACGCTCGCGCTCGCCAGCGTCGTCCTGACGGCCGGCGCGCTCGCCGACCGGCTCGGCCGCCGGCGCCTCTTCGCGTGGGGCCTCGGCATCTTCACCGTCGCCTCTCTCGCCTGCGGGCTGGCGCAGGACATCCACATGCTCAACGCGGCCCGCGCCGTGCAGGGCATCGGCGCGGCGGTCATGTTCGCCGTCTCGCTCGCCCTGCTCGCGCACGCCTTCCCGGGCGCCCGCGAGCGCGCCGGGGCGCTCGCCGCGTACGGCGCCGCGATCGGCGCCTCGTTCGTGGTCGGCCCGCTGCTCGGCGGCCTGCTCACCAGCGGCCTCGACTGGCAGTGGATCTTCCTCGTGAACCTCCCGATCGGCATCGCCTGCCTGTGGATCACCCGGCGGTACGTGGAAGAGTCGCGCGACCCGAACGCCCACGGCATCGACTGGGCCGGCCAGGCGACGCTCACCGCCGGCCTGTTCCTGCTCGTGCTGGCGCTCCTGCGCGGCAACGAGCAGGGCTGGACGAGCACTCCGATCGTGCTCGAGCTGGCGGGCGCGGCGATCGCCCTGATCGCCTTCGTGATCGTGGAGCGGCGGGTGCGCCACCCGATGCTCCCGCTGCGGCTGTTCCGCGACCCCTCGTTCACGGGCGCCCAGATCGCCGCGTTCGCGATCTCGGCGACGTTCTTCGCCGTGTTCATCTACGTGACGCTGTACCTCCAGCAGATCCTCGGCCTGTCGCCGATCGAGGCGGGGCTCGTCTACGTGCCCGGCATGGTCCTGCTGGTGGTCGTCTCCGGCGCGACCGCGCAGCTCGGCACCAAGCTGCCGGCGCGCACGATGGTCGCCGTCGGCCTCGGCCTGGTCGCCGTGGGCATGGCGACGTTCACGCTGGCCGGCGCGGCGTCGTCCTGGACGATGATGCTGCCGGGCCTGCTGGTCGCCTCGATCGGCACCGGGCTGTTCAACCCGGCGCTCACCAACGTCGCGCTCGGGTCGGTGCCCGTGGAGCAGAGCGGCGTCGCGGCGGGCGCGAACGACACGTTCCGCCAGGCCGGCATCGCGGTCGGCGTGGCGGCACTCGGCGCGCTGATCCCGGCGGAGGCCGCGTTCGGCGAGGGCTCGCCGCAGTCCTACGTCGACGGCCTCCACAACGCGCTGCTCGTCGGCGCGGGGGTCGCCGCGGTCGGCGCCCTGGCGGCGGGCCTGCTCATCTCCAGGCACTTCGGCGCGGCGGCGCCGGTGCCCGAGGCCGAGCCGCAGCCGAAGCCCACCCTCCGCCCGGCCTTCGAGGCCGCCTAAACGCCACCTAAAGGGGTCAGACCCCTTGTGTCTCGGCGACTCAAGGGGTC
>JBOGYU010000791.1:0-1838 GCA_050696935.1 Solirubrobacteraceae bacterium
GGCGAGGCGCGGCGAAGCCGCTGCCGGTGACGAGGGCGAAGCCCGAGGCAGAGCGGGGGCGGCGCCGGCCGCGGAGACGAGGGCGGCGGACGATTCGCCGGCCGCCGACGGCGGGGCCGCGAACGGCGACGAGGCCGGCGCCCGGCTCATTGCCCTCAATATGGCCCTCAGCGGCACCCCGCGCGAGGAGACCGCGCGCTATCTCGCGGAGCACTTCCAGCTCCCCGACGCCGGCGCGCTGCTCGACGACGTCTATGCGCGGGCCGGGCGGTGACGACTCACCCGCCGGAGCTGGCCGCCCTTCGCATCAGGATGGCGGAGCTGAGTGACCTGCACGGAATCGGGTCGCTGCTGGCCTGGGACCAGCAGACCATGATGCCCCCGGGCGGTGCCGCGGCCCGCGGCGAGCACGGCGCCACGCTCGTCCGCGTCATCCACGCGCGCGAGACCGACCCCGAGCTGGGCGCCCTCCTCGACGCGCTCGAGCCCTGGGCCGCCGGTGAGGACCCCGACTCGGACGACGTCCGGCTCGTCGCCTGGGCGCGGCGCGACTTCGAGAAGGCCACCCGCGTCCCCGCCGACCTCGCGGCCGAGATGATCAGGGCGAGGGCGCTCGGCCAGCAGGCGTGGCAGCGGGCCCGCGCGGCCAACGACTTCGGCCCCTTCCGCGACGCGCTCGCCCACCAGGTGGAGCTGCGCCACCGCTACGTCGAGTGCTTCGACGGCTACGAGCACCCCTACGACGTGCTGCTCGACGACTTCGAGCCCGGCCTGACGACCGCGGAGCTGCGCCCGCTGCTCGCGGACGTGCGCGAGGCGCTCGTCCCGCTCGTCGCAGCCGCCGGCGACCCCGAGCAGCCGCGCAACGACGGCGTCTTCCACGGCGTCCACCCGGTCGACGCCCAGCGGATCGCGATCCTCGACGTGCTCGAGGGGATGGGCTATGACCCCGACTCCTGGCGGCTCGACTCCGCGCTGCACCCGTTCGCCTCCGGCGTCGCCCTCACCGACGTCCGGCTGACCACGAAGTACGACGAGCACGACTTCGGGGTCGCCCTGTACTCGGTGCTGCACGAGTTCGGCCACGGCCTGTACGAGGCGCAGGTGGACCCGCAGCTCTCCCGCACCACGCTCGACGACCCCGTCTCCCTCGGCGTCCACGAGTCCCAGAGCCGGCTGTGGGAGAACGTGGTCGGGCGCTCGAAGCCGTTCTGCGCCTGGATGGCAACCCGCCTCGCCGACCGCCTCCCCGCGAACACCGACGCCGCCCGCCTCTACCGCGCCGTCAACACCGTCCAGCCGTCCCTGATCCGGATCGAGGCCGACGAGACCACCTACAACCTGCACATCGTCCTGCGCTTCGAGCTCGAGCTCGCGCTCGTCGACGGGTCGCTCGACGTCGCCGACCTGCCCGCCGCCTGGGACGAGGCGACGGAGCGCCTCCTCGGCCTCGAGGTCCCCGGCCCCGCCGACGGCGTGCTCCAGGACGTGCACTGGAGCGCCGGGCTGATGGGCTACTTCCCGACGTACACGCTCGGGAACCTGATCGCCGCCCAGCTCTGGGAGCGCGTCCAGGACGACCTCCCGGACCTCGACGGGCAGCTCGAGCGCGGCGAGTTCGCGCCGCTGCGGGAATGGCTGCGGGAGCACGTCCACCGCCACGGGCGCAAGTTCCCGCCGCGCGAGCTGCTGCGCCGCGTGACCGGCGACGACCTGCGCACGGAGCCGTTCCTGCGCTACCTGCGCGGCAAGCTCGCCGACTCCGGCGTGCTCGCCGCCGCTCGCTGAATCGCGGCGTCCATCGCCGCCCCCGGGCCCTCCACCACCCGGCCGTGTCC
>JBOGYU010000792.1:0-1836 GCA_050696935.1 Solirubrobacteraceae bacterium
GCCACCGCGTCCGCGAACCGGGCCACCGTGCGCGCGTCGGCCCGCGCGGTCGCCCGCCACGCCTGCCGCGCGGGCTCGGTGAGCCGCAGCCGGCCGTCTTCCTTGTCCACCAACGGTGTTCGGGCGCGCAGCCGCTCGCCGGCCGGGCCGAGCGCGGGCTCGGGCGCGGCCGGCACGAGGCTCAGCAGGTCGAGCGCCGCGCGGGCCTCCGGGTCGTCCGCGACCGCCGCGGTGAGCGCCTCCACGAGCGCGCCGCCCACTCCCGTCCGAACCCCGGCCGCGACCGCGGCGGGCCAACCGCCGGTGGCGGCGTGGAGCACGCCGGCGGGCTGGGCATCGCCCAGCAGTTCGACGATCTCCGCCTCGGTGAACGCGAGCGCGGCCGCGTCGAGCGTCCGGACCGCCGTGCCGAGCCGCCCGACCAGCCCGGCCGGCCGGTCGCGGGCGCCGACGAGCACTCCGCTGCCGGCGTCGAGCAGTGGCACCGTCTCGGCGAGCCAGCGGGCGAGGTCCGCGGCGTCCGCGCGGTCGGCGTCGTCGACGACGAGGAGCAGCGGCTCGCCGCCCGCGGCGTCCAACAGCGACTCGGCGAGCACGGCCGGGTCCACGGCGGGCGGTCCGGGGGCGGCGCCCAGCGCCTCGCGGGCGAGGTCGACGAGCCGGCTCGCGGAGGTGGCAGGGCCGGGCGGGCGCAGCCACACCACGCGCGGCGCGAGGTCGGCGAGCTGCGCGGCGAGCACGGTCTTGCCCCCGCCGGCCGGGGCGGTCAGCACCACGCAGGGCCCCTGCGCGGCGGCGTGGAGCCGGGGGCGGGGGAGCGCGCCGGGGTACCGCGGCCGCCGGGCCAAGGTCGCCACCTCCCCTGATGTCGGGCCATAGGATATGCGGGTGAGCGGAGCTTACGGAGCGGAACACGAGGCACGGGGCGGCCGTGAGTGAGCTCGAGCTCGCCGGTCGCACGCTCGGCGGCTACCGGGTGGACGCGCTGCTGGGGCGGGGCGCGTTCGGCTGGGTGTACCGGGCGCACCAGCTCTCGCTCGACCGCACGGTGGCGCTGAAGGTGCTCGACCCGGTCGTGGCCCGCAACCCCGACGCGGCGCGCCGGTTCGACCGCGAGGGGCGCAGCGCGGCGTCGCTGGACCACCCGGCGATCGTCGAGGTGTTCGATGCGGACAGCTCTGGTGGGCTGCACTACCTCGCGATGCAGCTGATCGACGGGATCGCGCTGGACGAGCTGCTGCGGCGGCGCCGGCTCGCGCCCGGCGAGCTCGGCGCGATGATGGTCCGGATCGCTCCGGCGCTGGACCACGCGCACGCCCGCGGTGTCGTGCACCGCGACGTCAAGCCGGCCAACATCCTGTTGGAGCAAGGAAATCCGGCCCGCGCGTGGCTCGGAGACTTCGGCATCGCGGTGTCGGTGCGAGTGGCCGGCGCACTGTCCACGGCCACCGTCGGGACCGCGCACTACATGGCGCCGGAGCAGTTGGAGCCGGCGCGGGTGGGGCCGGCGTCGGACCAGTACTCGCTCGCCTGCGTCGCCTACGAGGCCCTCACCGGTCGCCGCCCGTTCGGCACCGGCAACGGCGATGACGTGATGGCGGTCCTGCTCGCGCACCGCGCGGACCCGGTGCCGCCGACCGGGTCGCCCGCGCTGGACGCGGTGTTCCGGACGGCGCTGGCGAAGTCCCCGGCCGACCGCTACCCGACGGTCCGCGACTTCGCCGCCGCGCTCGACCGTGCCCGGCGCACGTCCGCCGCGCGGCCACCGCAGCCGCCCGCCTCGCCTGCCGACCTGGGCCAGCGCCCGGCGAACGGCGTGGCGCCGCGGTCGACTGC
>JBOGYU010000793.1:0-1835 GCA_050696935.1 Solirubrobacteraceae bacterium
TCCCGGCCCAGCGCAGGCCCTGGCCGGCGACCAGCCCGCCGAAGCGGCCGGTGCGGGAGAGGCGCGAGGTGGGCGGCGCGTCGGGCACGCGATGACACTACGGCGCCGCCCACCGCGCCGGAATACGGCCAGCTACACCCCGAGGCCGACGGGGCAGCTCACGCCGGTGCCGCCGAGGCCGCAGTAGCCGCCCGGGTTCTTGGCGAGGTACTGCTGGTGGTAGTCCTCGGCGTAGAAGAACGGGCCCGCCTCCGCGATCTCCGTGGTGATCTCGCCGTAGCCGGCGCCGGAGAGCTGGGCCTGGTACGTGTCGCGCGCGGCGAGCGCGGCGTCGCGCTGGGCCTCGCCCGCCCAGTAGACGGCCGAGCGGTACTGGGTGCCGACGTCGTTGCCCTGCCGCATCCCCTGCGTCGGGTCGTGGTTCTCCCAGAACAGGCGCAGCATCGCCTCGTAGGAGGTCACGGCGGGGTCGAACACCGCGAGCACGACCTCGGCGTGCCCGGTCGCGGCCGAGCACACCTCCTCGTAGCTCGGGTTGGGCGTGAAGCCGCCCGCGTAGCCGGCTGCCGTGGTGTGGACGCCCTCGGCCTGCCAGAAGACGCGCTCGGCGCCCCAGAAGCAGCCCATGCCGAACACGGCGCGCTCGAAGCCCTCCGGGAACGGCGGCTGGAGCGGCGTGCCGAGCACCTCGTGGCGCTCGGGGACGCGGATGGCGGCGTCCCGGCCCGGCAGCGCCCGGTCCGGATCGATCATCTGGGTCTTGCGCGAGGAGAAGAGCATCGTGACTACCACTGTACGGTCCCGGCGGCATGCGTTTCACCCGCGAGGTCAGGCAGGCGCTGGACGGCGGCCGCCCGGTGGTCGCGCTGGAGAGCACGATCGTCGCGCACGGCCTGCCGCGGCCCGACAACCTGCGGGTCGCGCGCGAGATCGAGGACGCCGTGCGCGACGAGGGCGCCGTCCCCGCCACGATCGCGGTCGTCGAGGGGATGGTCCGGATCGGGCTCGACGGGCGGGCTCTGGAGGCGATCGCCGCGGGCGAGGGCGTGGCCAAGTGCGGCGTCCGCGACCTGCCGGTGGTGATGGCCCGCCGCGCCACCGGCGCGACGACCGTCGCCGCCACCGCCACACTGGCCGCGCGCGCCGGGATCGGCGTGTTCGCGACCGGCGGGCTCGGCGGCGTGCACCGGGAGGCGCAGTGGGACGAGTCGGCCGACCTGAACACGCTCGCGCGTACGCCCATCACGGTCGTGTGCGCCGGCGTGAAGTCGATCCTCGACGTCGGCGCGACGCTGGAGCGGCTCGAGACGCTGAACGTGACGGTGCTCGGCTTCGAGACCGACCGCTTCCCCGGCTTCTACCTCGCCGACTCCGGCTTCGGCGTGCCGTGGCGGGTGGACACGCCGGAGGAGATCGCCGACGTCGTGCACGCCCGCGCGGAGCTCGGCCTCGGGGCGATCGTGGTCGCGCAGCCGCTCGACGAGCCGCTCGACGGGGCGCTGCACGAGCGGGTCCTGCGGGAGGGTCTGGAGGCGGCGGAGCGCGAGGGGGTGCACGGCAAGGACGTGACCCCGTTCCTGCTCGAGCGCTTCCACCGCGAGACGGACGGCGAGAGCCTGCGGGCCAACGTCCGGCTCGTGCTGCGCAACGCTGCGCTGGCCGCCCGCATCGCCCGCTGCATCGCATGAGCATCGTCCGATGACCCTCGTCGTCTTCGGCGAGCTGATGGTCGACGTCGTCGCCCGCGTGTCCGGCCCGCTCGCGCGCGGGAGCGACACCCCGGCGCGGGTGAGCACGGCGGGCGGCGGGTCGGGGGCGAACGTGGCGGCGTGGGC
>JBOGYU010000794.1:0-1822 GCA_050696935.1 Solirubrobacteraceae bacterium
GCCGCGGCCAGCGCGAGCCCCGCCGCGCCGCCGAGCGCCCACGCCCACCACGGCACCCCGCCGCCTCCCGCGCCCTCCTCGTCGGTGAACGCGGGATCGACGTCCAGCAGCAGGTCCGGCCGCAGCCCACCGGCGCGGCCCGCCGCGTCGCCGGCGCCCTGGCCGTCCCCGCTCTCCCCCGGCGCAGCGGCCACGGGCGCCGCGGGCGCCTCCAGCGCGGCGATCTGCGACCGAGCCGGCGTAGAGGACGGCGTGGGGTCGTAGGTCACCCAGCCGACGCCCTCGAACCACACCTCCACCCATGAGTGGGCGTCCGTATCGCGCACGATCCACGCCTCCCGCCGGCGGGAGTAGCCGCCCGGGCTGAAGCCCGTCGCCACCCGCGCCGGCACGCCGCCCATCCGCAGCAGGAGCGCCATCGCGCCGGAGAAGTGCTGGCAGTAGCCCTCCTGCGCGTCGACCAGGAAGGCGTCCAGCGGCGCTCGCCCGGGGTCCGGCGCGGCCGGCCGCTCGGAGTAGCGGAACCCGCGCTGGAGGTGGGTGTTGACGCGCAGCAGGTACTCGTAGGGCGTCTCCGCCCCCGCCCGCAGCCGCTCGGCCAGCCGCCACGTCCGCCGGTACGCGGAGCGCTCCAGCACCCGGCCCGCGTCGGAGTGGCTGCGCCGGATCTCCGGGAAGGTCGCGTACGGCCCGCGCCCGTCGCCGAACGGGCGGAAGTGGATCACCGCCGACTCCAACCGCCGAGTGGTGCTGCCGCCGTACCGCGCGCCCTTGGGGCCGCGGCCCTCCCGGAACGGCACCGTCACCTCGAGCTGCTCGTCGCGCACGTTGCGGAAGCCGCTGACGGCGGCGTCGCGGACCTCCGCCGCCGACGGCTCGGGGACGTACACCTCGGCCAGGTACGAGTCGCCTCGGCGCAGCTCCGAGGGAGCTTCCCAGCGGCCCGGGTCGCCGGTCGGCCGCATCGGGCGCGTGGCGTCCTCCAGGCCCATGACGGTGCCGGGAGCGAACACGTCGCGGCTGCGCATCCGCCGCACCGAGACCTCGACGCGCTCCACCCAGCCGGGCTTGTTCCACCAGTCCTCGCGCAGCTCGGAGCGGAAGTCGGGGTCGCCGAGCGGCTCCGTCCGCCGCCGCCAGCCGCGCCCGTCGAACTCGTCGAGGTTGGCCGCCTTCCAGTAGAGCGGGTCCTCGGACTTGACCCGCATCACCTCGTTGCCGTCGCGCGGCCAGTCGATCGGCCCGTACTGCTGCTCCCAGCTGAAGCGCACCGGGTCGTCGGGCCCGAGCCCCTCCGCGAACGCCTTGTAGTCGAACCACGGCTCGCCCCGGTCGGCGACCGCGGCGAGCGGGAGCGCGCCGGCGAGCGCCAATGCCAAGAGCGCCGCGACGCCGATCCCCGGCCGCAGCGGCAGGCGCTCGAGCCACAGGAAGCAGACGGTGAGCGCGGCGATCGCCAGGCCGAGCACGAGCGGCCGCGTGCCGCCCAGCGACACCACCGGGGACGCGACGAGGACCAGCAGGGGGATCAGCGCCAGGAACGGGTAGCCGCGCCCGCGGTCGCGCGGCCAGCACGCGAGCAGCGCGGCGAGCGTCAGCAGCCCGGAGCCGAGCAGCTCCAGCGCCGCGCGCGGCCACGGGTCCGCGCCGGCGTACGGAAGCCGCACCGTGCCGAGCGACTGGGCCCCGGCGGCGACCCCCTCGACCAGCTCGACCCAGGCGCGCGGCTTGAGCAGCTCCAGCTCGATCCCCGAGACGGCGACGGCGGCGACGATCCCGCCGGCGGCGGCGGCGATCGTGCCGGCGCCGCCCAGCCGGGCGG
>JBOGYU010000795.1:0-1814 GCA_050696935.1 Solirubrobacteraceae bacterium
GGCCGCACCACGCCCACGCCGACCGCGCCCGCCGCCTGGTCGCCTGCCCCCGCCGCCACCGGCACGCCGCGAGCCGTGCTCCCCGAGACCTCCGGCGACTCCAGGACCGGCGGCAGCCAGGAAGGGTCGAGCTCCAGCGCCGACACCACGTCGTCGCTCCACCGCCGCCGCGCGACGTCGAACAGCAGCGTCCCCGACGCGTCCGCCACGTCGATCGCCCGCTCGCCGCACAAGCGCAGCCGCACGTAGTCCTTCGGCAGCAGGACCGACGCGATCCGCTCGTACGCGTCCGGCTCGTGCCGCCGCAGCCACAGCAGCTTGGGCGCCGTGAAGCCGGTCAGCGCCCGGTTGCCGGTCAGCGCCACGAGCCGCTCGAACCCGACCCGCTCCTCGATCTCCGCGCACTCGGCCGCCGTCCGCTGGTCGTTCCACAGGATCGCCGGCCGGATCACGCGGTCGGCCGCGTCCAGCGCCACGAGCCCGTGCATCTGCCCGGACAGCCCGATCCCGGCGACCTCGTCCACGTCGAGCGCCGCCAGCGCCCGCTCGGTCGCCCGCCACCAGTCCTCGGGGTCCTGCTCCGCCCACCCGGGCCGCGGAGTCGAGAGCGGATACTCGACCTCGCAGCGCCCCACGACCTCGCCGTCCGGGGAGACGGCCACCGCCTTGACGGCTGTGGTGCCGACGTCGAGCCCGACGAGCGTGCTCACCCGGCGGGCTGCCCCAGCGCCGCGTAGACGACCTCGTTCGCCCGCACCGCGTCCTTCTCCCGCCGGGCCGCGGCCAGCGCGTCGAGGTCCAGCCGGTCCACGATCGACTCGATGAAGCGGTAGTTCAGCACGCTGCGCCGCACCGCGGCCACCTGGTCCTCGGTGTACGGGAACAGGTCGAACCCGAGCCGCTCGCCGTTCGCGCCGTAGTCCGCGCGCTTGAGCTCCAGGGCCAGCTCGATCGTCTCCATGAACGCCGTCGCGCCGACCATGTTGTCGTCGTCGAACGTGCCCCAGCCGGAGTTGCCGTGCTGGTGGCCGAGCAGCCCCTCGGCGGCCAGCAGCGCCGCGTACTCGGCGAGGTTCTCGCCGTTCATGATCAGGTGCTGCCAGTCCATGTTGACCTTGACGTTGTCGAGGCCCTGGGCGCGGAGCTTGTGGATGATGTGGAGCGTCATCCCGATGTTCGCCATGTGGATCTTCATGGCGGGCTCGGAGTTCTTGTGCTCCAGGAAGAGCATGATCCCCCGCTCGCGGCAGCGCTGGGCGGCCTGCCCGATGCCGTCGACCAGCCGCGCCCAGGAGTCGGCGTAGTCGGTCTGGAACGGGTAGTTGTAGCCCTCGATCCCCGGCCAGATGATGAAGTGCGAGCCGACGTGGCCGGACATGTCGATCGCCGCCAGCGTGCGGCGCACGGCCTCGTCGCGGACCGAGTCGACCGGCGAGCACAGCCCGCCGCGGCCGAACATCGGGTCCAGGTGCAGGCCGGTCGCCATCGCGTAGATGCCGTGCTCGTCGAGCGCGTCCCGCACCGCGTCCAGGTTGTCCTCGCTGAGCTCCTGCGGGTAGTGGAACTCGTAGTCGTTGATGAGGTCGCCGAGGCCCTCCACCGCGCGGCGGACCTTGTGGACCGTGTCGTGCTCGGCCTTGTCGGGCTGGTAGCCGCCCGGGACGAACCGGGTGACCATCGGCCCCATCGCCCAGATGCCGAGGCTGGTCTTGAGCTTCACTAGTCCCTCCATCCGGTGATTAGGCCAGAAAGCTGACGAATTCCTATCAGGCGGGAGCGGCGAGCGCGGGGTCGGCCAGCAGGCGGCGCAGCGA
>JBOGYU010000796.1:0-1809 GCA_050696935.1 Solirubrobacteraceae bacterium
GGCGGCGGCGGCGCGGGCGGCGGTGCGCCGGCGCCCGCCAGCTCGACGATGAGCTCGGGCGCCGGGGTGGAGCTGGCCTCGCGCGAGCTGAAGTTGGCGCCATCGCTGGACTGCGGCATCAGCGCGAAGTCGTAGGTCCCGTTGCCGGTCACGTGCGAGCTGAGATCGAGCTCGACCACGCTGCCGGTGGCAACCGTCCCGAGATCCGCCAGCACCGCCGTCTCGCGTGCCGGCCGGCTGGACCAGGTGACGGTCGACTCCTCCCATGGGCCGGTCACCGCATGGGCAGTCAGACCGTCGACCGTCCCGCTCGTGCTCCACAGTCGCAGGCGAGCGCTCGCGACCGGTCCGGAGAGGCCGCTCACCCTGAAGCGCAGGTAGCTCTCGATGGGCGGGTCGCCTCCGCCGTCGACGCGCAGGCTCCCGCTGCCGTAGTTCGTCGACGGCCTGGCCTGCTGCACCCGCGCGTCGGCGTCCGCCCGGAACAACATGAGCTCGCCCGCGGCCTCGGCACCCGCCGGCAGAGCGAAGGCGGTGAGCAGGCTCGCGGCGGCGACCAGTGCTCTCAAGGCGCCGCTGCGCGAACTACAAGCGGAATTCGTGCGTCCTCCTAACCGGGCTTAGACGCGGCGGAGCTTAGGGCGGCACAGATGCCCTGTCGCTACCCGATCAGGGAGCCTGGCTGAAGTTCATCCCGTCGGAGTGACCGCCTTCCCGGCTAGGACGACGCCGACGAGCCGGCGCTCGGTGTGCTCCTCCTGGGACCGCTGCGACAAGCACGCCCCAGGCCGTGACTGCCTGGCGACCGGTAAACGCGAACCCGCCGAGCTGGACGCAGTAGTCCCGCGCGCTCGCCCCGCCGCCGGCCACGGCCGCGAGCACCTGCGAGGGCTCCGCCACGTTCTCGCGCCGACCGCCGCTGCGGAGCGCGACGACGCCGGCGCTGCAGCCCTTCTTGGCGATGACGAACCAGCGCCCCGATCATGTGCGGGCAGGGCGACGGTGAATCCGCTCGGTTCCCTGTCGGTCGTGGACGAGCCTGGCCCGAAGTCCCATCGAAGCCAGCCATGACCGACGCCGTTGTTGAGAGCGCCCGCGGAGGAGGGCGCGAGCTCCGGCTGCGGATCGCCCGGGATCCTCACCTCGGAGGGGCGGGGATCCGAGAAGCCCCGCCGGATCAGCACCGAGTCGTCTGGGCCCGTCGTGGTGCGCGTGAAGACGACGCCGTGCTCGGCCAGGGTGACGGCCCCGATCTGATAGCACCGCCGGCGCACGCAACGCGGCATCTCCGCGGGCACCCAGTCGGTCCCCTTCGCCATCGACGACCCGGTGTGCCTCCCCGACCTGCTCGACCCACGCGACGAGCTCGCCTCGGCCGGCGATCGGCTGCCATGCCGATGGCGAGGACCCATACCCCCTACGCCGGCGGAACTACAACGCGGTGGCGTTCTCACCCGACGGCCGCACGCTGGCGCTCGCTCGCGGCTGCCTGTACAGACGCGGAGCCCTTTACGACAAGATCAGCATCACGCGCGCCGACGGCACCGCAGCGCACACCATCCGGATGCCCGACTCGTTCGCCTGCGTGGATGCGCTGACGTGGGCGCCAGCCCTACCGCGCCGACGAGGCGCATCCGCCGCACCTAGAGGATGGGCAGGCACGCCCGCGGGAGCTATACCCGAAATGGGTCCTCCATCTCAGTGCAGCCGTTCCGCTGTCGATGGCTCGCGGCTTGGCGATCCGCGCCAGGGCCGGTCCAGCGGGTCGCCTGCGAGGGATGGCGGGTGGATCCGCTTGTCCACCGAGGG
>JBOGYU010000797.1:0-1799 GCA_050696935.1 Solirubrobacteraceae bacterium
GCCTCGATCGGCGCCCGCCCGCCGCGGCGGCTCCCGGGCTGGCTGGTCAGGCTCGCCGCCGGCCCCCAGGCCCACTCGATGATGACGAGCGTCCGCGGCGCCTCGAACGCCCGCGCCAAGCGCGAGCTCGGCTGGCAGCCCGCCCACACCTGGCGAGAAATCTAAAGGGGGTCAGACCCCTTGAGTCACCCCGACTCAAGGGGTCTGACCCCTCAATACGGCGGGAACTCCGCGTACCAGTCGCCGAGGACGCGGAAGGCCTTCCAGAAGGCGCGCTTGGCCTGCTCCTCGTCGAGCGCCTCGTCGATGCTCGGCGTGTACAGAGCGTCGACCGACGGGGTGAGCGACTGGATCTCTCCCGGGACCGGTCGTACCTCGCGGGCGAGCGGCAGGGAGAGCTCGTTGAGCGCCTCCAGCGCGTCGGGCCCCATCACCACCACCAGCTTGGGCTGGACGATCGCGATCTCCTCCACCAGGCGCGCGACGCACTCCGGCGCCGCGAGCGCGGTGTCGGCGACCGGGCACTTCACGCACAGCGTCCCGTAGACGGCCAGCGGGTCGATGTCCAGCCGCCGCAGCGACTTCATCAGCGCGGTCCCGGCGCGGCCGTAGAAGGCGACGCCCTCCTCGATCTCCGCGGGCGTGGGCGCGTGCTTGAGCAGCATCACGTCGGCCTGCGGGTGGCCGGAGCCGAGCACCGGCATCAGGCTGCCGCGGGGGCAGCGGTCGCAGGCCTGCAGGTCTCGGGTGAAGTGGTTGAGCTCGCGGATGGCGCGCTCGAGGTACTTCTCGCGGATCTCGTCGTCGGTGGCGGGCATCCCGCCGACCGGTTTACGCGCCCCGCGCTGTTCTCCTTGCCCCTGCATCTGTCATTGCGCGCCGCGGCCCGCGACCGCGCGCTTCACGCGCCGCCGGCGCGAGGCCCTGCGGGCGGCGCGCGGCGTGGCCCGCGTCTCTAGGAACTTCAGCGCCTGCACCCGCGCGTACTTGAGCGAGGACGGGCGGCCGAGGATGTCGGCATCGCGCAGCGACTCCAGGAACTCCTCCGGCCCGTCGAAGTCGCGCATCCGGATCCGCACCGCGCCCAGGCCTTGCGCCACGTGCGCGTCCGAGCCGGCGCCGCCGGGGATGCGGTACTTGCCGGCGAAGCGGACGGCCTCCTCGTTCCACGCGGGGATCGCGATCCGCGGGTTGAAGACCTCGATCGCGTCGACGTCGTCGACCACCCGCAGCAGGTGCTCGTAGTCCGGGACCGCGTGCAGGCGGTCGAACGGGTGCGGGACGTACACGATCCCGCCCTGGCGCCGGATCTCCGCGATCGTCTCCTCCAGGCTCATGCCGCGCGGGATCTTCTCCTCGATGAAGAGCCCGATCACCTCGCCCTGGTCGGCGGTCTTGACCTCCTCGCCCACGATCACCTTCACGCCGTACTCGGCGGCCTTGTCGCGCGCGTCCAGCGCGCCGGAGATCTCGTTGTGGTCGGTCACCGCGATCGCGCCGAGGCCGCGCTCGCGGGCGGTGGCGAGCAGCACGTCGACCGGCGTGACGCAGTCGTGCGAGTGGTCGGTGTGCATGTGCAGGTCCACGTCGATCATCCGCCGCTTCGCGAGCCGCTCCCGGACCTCGGGCCGCAGCCCGGTCACCGGCCGGCGCAGGGCGGCGAGCTCGCCGTAGATCGCCTCCGCCTCGTCGGCGACGCGACCCCACGCGCGGTCGGCCTGCGAGCGCGCGGCGCGGGCGCGCAGGCGCTCCGCGCAGCCGGGGTCGCGTGCGACGCGCTCGAGCTGGCCGGCCAGCAC
>JBOGYU010000798.1:0-1794 GCA_050696935.1 Solirubrobacteraceae bacterium
GCGCAGGACCGGGCGGCGCGCGGGTTCCGGCTCCGCCACCTCCGCCAGCCGGACGCGGTCGGGGTGGTAGAAGCGCTCGGCATTCGGCACCGGCACAGGCGTTCGCAGGTCGAGGGCGGGGAAGCGGTCGATCCGCGCGTCGATGTCGGCGCCGCCGATGAGCGGCGCGCCGTCGTCCCGGAGCGGCTCGAGCACCGCCGGGTCGCTCATCGAGTAGCCGTAGAACTCGCCCAGCCGGCCGAGCCGGCGCTTGACCTTGCGGAGCGTCGGCGCGTCGAGCGTGCGTGTCCACTTGTCGATCCGCGAGGCGTCGATCGGCTCGTCGGCCCGGTTCCGGCCCTCGACCGTGAGCCGGCCGCCACGGTCCCGCTGGACCTCGTGGTGGGCGAGGACCTTGTCCGACCACGGCTCGCCGAGCCAGGCGAACAGCTCGCGCATGCACCGCTCCGGCTGGAGTACGAGATCCTCGTAGCGCAGCAGGACGAATCGGTCCGGCAGCGCCGTGGCCTGCCGGGCCAGCTCTTTCGTGTAGCGGAAGTAGTGCTGCGTGGCGCGGTTGAACGAGTGCTCGAAGCGCGAGAGGTTCGAGGCGACGCTGCCGGCCGGGTGCCGCACGATCCCGACGAACACGCTGTCGGGGAAGATCCGCGCCATGTCGTCGATGTGGAACGTGTGGAACGGGGTCTTCTCACCCCAGCGCTGCTTCCCGTGGCGCTCGACGTAGCGCATGAAGAGCCGGTCGTAGAGCTGCGCGAGCTCCTGGTCGAGCTCCTCCCGGCTCCAGCCGAGCCGCTTGGCCCAGTTGCGCCCCGACAGCTTGAACGGGATGAACTGGTGGGCGTTGTAGGCTCGCATGAACCCGGTCTCCTGCGGGACGGCGATGCGCTCGTGGCTGTCCAGCATCAGCCGGAGCAGTGTCGTCCCCGAGCCCTGGGCCCCGATGATGAAGATCGGACCGCGCCCCGGGGCGGGCCGCAATGGACGCGCGTCGGGCACGCCGGAAACTCTAGCCGCGCTAGCGTTGGCGGCGGCGTCATGAACTACCTGAACTTCCTGCGCGCGCTGCACGCGGCGCTCGCCCCCGGCACCTACCTGGAGATCGGCATCCGGAACGGCGACAGCCTCGCGCTGGCGCAGTGCACAGCGGTGGGGATCGACCCCGACTTCGAGCTCAGGACGGCGCTCGGGGCCGGGACGGCGCTGTTCGAGGAGAGCAGCGACGAATACTTCGAGCGTGCCGACCCGCTCGAGCCGCTCGGCGGCCGGCCGATCGACCTCGCCTTCATCGACGGCATGCACCTGGCGGAGTTCGCGCTGCGCGACTTCGCCAATGTCGAGCGGCACGCGCGCTGGACCAGCGTCGCGGTGTTCGACGACATCCTGCCGCGCGAGCCCGTCCAGGCGTCGCGGGACCGCCGGACGCAGACGTGGACTGGCGACGTCTACAAGATGCTGGGCATCCTCGAGCGCCATCGCCCGGACCTGATCTGCCTGCGGGTGGGGACGGACCCGACCGGGCTGCTGCTCGTGCTGGGGCTCGACCCGGCCAGCCGGGTGCTGGAGGACCGCTACGACCGCATCATCGAGGCCGCGGTCGTGCCGGATCCCCAGCGGGTGCCGGCCGACGTCCTGGAGCGCCGCGGCGTGCTCGACCCCGCCGCTGTCGCCTCCGCGCCGCTGTGGGGGATCCTGCGCGAGGCGCGCGAGGGCGACCTGGGCCGCCGCGGGGGCCTGCGGGAGCTGCGCCGGGCGGTCCGGCGAGACCTGGGCCAGGTCAGCCGCGGGCGGCTGCGC
>JBOGYU010000799.1:0-1787 GCA_050696935.1 Solirubrobacteraceae bacterium
GGCCAGCGCGGCGACCGCGGCGAGCGCGAGCGCGCACGCGGCATACGCCGGCCACGCCTGCAGCGGCGCCGAGACGGCCACGACGGTGACGCCCGCCAGCCCGATCAGCTTCGCCCGCGGGTCGAGCCGGTGGACCGGGCTCGCCGGGTCGCCGGCGACGCCGATCGCGGTCAGGTCATGTCCCACGCCGCCTCCCAATCGCCGCCGCCGTACCGAACACCGCCAGCGTGCCGGCCAAGCCCGCGAGCCCTGTCGCGATGCGGTCGTCGCCCACGCCCGGGGCGGCGTAGCCGGGCGCCGGCGCGGCGGTCGCCCTGCCGCGATCGAGGAACCCCGCGTCCGCGGCGACCCGTTGCAGTCCGTCGGGCGACGACGAGGCGAACGGCGACACGGCGGTCGCGAGGCCGACGGCCACGGCGAGCGCGACGATCGTGAACGAGCGCATGACGCGGCGACTGGACGAGCCCGGGCCCATCACGTGGCGACCGGAAGAGCGCGGGCCCATCATGCCGGCATCGGTCGGGCGCGGACGAGGTCCGGTCGCGAGGCGAGCACGGCGCTGACCGCCGCGACGGTGATCGCCGCCTCGCCGACGCCGATCACGGCGTGCACCCCGAGCATGGCGGGGAGCACCGTGCCGAGCGGCACGGTCCCGGACAGCGCGAGCTCGACCGCCGTCGCCGCCGCGCCGGCCATCACGGCCAGCCACGCGCCGGCCCCGGCCACGGCCAGCAGCGGGACGCGCACGCGCCGGGCCGCGAGCATCAGGCCGCCGACGACCAGCCCGCCGGCCACGCCCATGTTGAGCACGTTCGCCCCCAGCGCGGTGATCCCGCCGTCGGCGAACACGAACGCCTGCACGCCGAGCACCACGGCGAGCACCAGGCAGGCGAGCCACGGGCCCAGCAGGATCGCGGCCAGCGCCGCGCCGAGGAAGTGCCCGCTCGTGCCTCCGGCGACGGGGAAGTTGAGCATCTGGGCGGCGAACACGAACGCGGCGGTCACGCCGAGCAGCGGCACGCGGCGGTCGTCGAGGCTCACGTTCGCGCGGTGCAGGCCGTAGCCGACCGCCGCGATCGCCGGCACCGCGCACGCGGCCGCGACGTCGGGGGAGAGGAAGCCGTCAGGGATGTGCATGGTGCTCCTCGCAGTCCGGGCAGCGCCCGGCGATCGGGAAGTGGCCGAGTCTCGTCTCGTAGCCGCAAGCCTCGCGCACCACGTCCGCGACCGCCTCGACGACCGCGGCCGGCAGCGCGTGGTGCGCGCCGCAGCCCTCGCACGCCGCGTAGCCGTGCACGTGGCGGCGGCTGAGCGCGTAGAGGCCCGCGCCGTGGCCGAAGTGCACGTGCCGCACCAGCCCGATCGCCTCCAGCGTGTCGAGGTTGCGGTACACCGACGCGAGGTCGGACCCGGGCAGCCGGCCGCCGAGGCCGGCGGCGATCGCCTCCGCGCTCACGGGCGCCTCGGCGGCGAACAGCGCCTCGAGCACGAGCCGGCGGGCGGCAGACACCCGCAGGCCGCGGGAGCGCAGGGTCGTCAGGGCGGCGGCGACGCTTGCAGGGGCGAGCGGCCGCGTCTCGGTGGGAACGGTCATAGAGAGCCTTTCGTCTCGTCCGCCGCTCCCGCACGACGTTCTCGACCGCCTATTGCGCAGGAGCCGCAGGAGCGGATCACTCGCGGTTCACGCGACCTGCGGGAGCGCCTGCGCCGTGAGCACGCAGCCGACGCCGACGATCAGCAGCGCCGACGCCGTCGGCACCGCCGCGGCCAGCCGGCCGGGCACGCGC
>JBOGYU010000800.1:0-1782 GCA_050696935.1 Solirubrobacteraceae bacterium
GGCTGGCACCGCTCGCACACGTACGTGCCGCGCCCCGCCGCGCGGAGCTTGCGCACGGCACGGCCGCAGCGCGGGCACGGCTCGCCCTCCCGGCGGTGCACGAGGAACTCGTCCTGGAACGCGCCGCCGGCGCCGTCGGGGTCGCGGAAGTCGTCGATCGTCGCGCCCTTGGCGGCGATCCCGGCGCTCAGCGCCGCCACGACGGCGTCGCGCAACGCATGCACCTGGGCGCGGGTGAGGCGGTTGGCGGGTCGCAGCGGATGGATGCGTGCGCGGAACAGCGCCTCGTCCGCGTAGATGTTGCCGACGCCGGCGACGCGCTTCTGGTCGAGCAGGAACGCCTTGACGGGCGCGCGCGAGGTCCGCGCGAGCGCATGCAGGTGCGCGGCGGTGAACGCCTCCGCGAGCGGCTCGACGCCCAGGCGCGCTGCGAAGAACGCGTCGAGGGCCTCGGGCCCGAGCGCCAGCTCCCCGGTGCCGAACCGCCGCTGGTCGGCGACCGCGAGGTCGTGGTCCGTGAGCCGCAGCCAGACGCGGGTGTGCGGTGGGGCACCGAGGGGGTCGAGCAGGAGCGTGCCGGTCATCCGCAGGTGCTGAAGCAGGTACACCTCGTCCTCGAGCTCCCACACGAGGTACTTGCCGCGCCGCGACAGCCGGTCGACCCGGCGCCCGGTCACCGCCGCCGCGAGCTCCTCGAGCGCAAGCGGCCGGCACCACCGAGGGTCGAGCACCTCGAGCGCCTCCAGCGTCCGCCCCTCCAGGTGCGGAGCCAGATGGCGGCGAATCGTCTCGACCTCGGGCAGCTCCGGCACGGCTGATGAGGATAGGGACCCGGGCGACCGCCCGGCACGATCAGCCGAGGCCGGCCTCGAGCTCGGCGAGCGTGATGCCGAGCTCGCGGCGCAGCGCCCGGTTCACGAGTCGTCGCCCGGGCGGGCCCTCCAGCTCCGGGTCCCCGAAGGCGTCGTACAGGCGGAGCAGCCGGCGGTGGCCGAAGCGCTCCTCGATCGCGAACGCCGCGGCGGCGCTCGTCGCGTACGCCGCGGCCTGGGCCTCGCCGCTCAGGCGCGCGATCGCCTCGGGCTCCGAGAGCGCCGCGAGGTCGGCGCCCGGCGACGCCGGCCGGCGGTCGCCCGACACGTAGAGCGCGAGGCCCTCGACGAGCCACGCCGGCGTGCGCCCGGACGTCGAGCCGGCGAGCGCGGCGTGGGTGAGCTCGTGGGCGACGACCCGGCCGCGATCCTCCGCGTCGAGCGCCGAGAAGGGCGGCCACACCACCAGCAGCCGCAGCGAGATCACCTCGGCGACCTCCCGCTCGGCGCCCTGCTCGCGGATCGTGGCGTCCGAGATGGCGGCGAGGGCCGCCACGCCCCGGATGTCGGTCGTGAGGCTGCGCGCCTGGCCGGCGTCAGCGGCCACGACGACGAGGTAGCGGCGGCGCAGCGTGCCGCGGGAGAGCGCCTCCCGCATGCGCTCGTAGCCGGTCTCCAGGACGGGGAGCAGCTCGTCGACCTGCACAGCCGGCGGCGCGAGCACGACGAAGTGCCGCGTGCGGCGCTCGGAGAACGCCGCCACCTCCCACGGCGGCAGGCCGCGCCCGCCCCGCACGGCGCGGATCCTCCAGCGCCCGCCCGACCGGACCGCGACCACCCGATGCGTGGACTCGTACGTGCTCCGCACGCCGGCGATCGCGTAGTCGCCCGTCACGCGCAGCCGCGCGCGGCGGCCGTCGACGTCGACGGACTCGACCACGTGCGTCACGTCCCGCAGCCGCAGCCGCCC
>JBOGYU010000801.1:0-1781 GCA_050696935.1 Solirubrobacteraceae bacterium
GGTCGAGGCGGGGACGCGGATCCTGCCGCACCACGGCCGCCGGGCTCTCGGGCTCCGACCAGCGCTCGGCCATCACGACGGCGTCGAGGGAGGCGCGCTGCGCCCAGCCGGCCGACTCGAGCCCGGGCCGCACGGGCCGCTCGTCGGGCCAGCCGATGCAGAGGTACGCGACCGGCTCGACCCGCTCGGGGATGCCGAGCACCGCCCGCAGGTCCGCGGGGCGGTAGAAGCTGACCCAGCCGACGCCTAGGCCCTCGGCGCGCGCGGCGAGCCAGAGGTTCTCGATCGCGCAGGCGGTGCTGTAGACGTCGGTCTGCGGGATCGTCGCCCGCCCGAGCACCTCGACGTCTGGGTCGCCCGGGTCGCAGCAGACGCACACGCCGACCGGCGCCTCGACGATCCCCTCGACCTTCTGGTCGAGGAAGTGGCGGGCGCGCTCGTCGAAACGCTCGGCCTGGCGCAGGCGCTCGCGTCCAGCGAGGCCGCGGATGGCCGTGCGGGTTGCCAGCTCGCGCACGACGATGAAGCGCCACGGCTGCATGAGCCCGACCGACGGCGCGCGGTGCGCCGCCTCGAGCACGCGGGCGAGGACGTCGTCCGGCACCTCGTCGGGGCGGAAGCGGCGGATGTCGCGGCGCTGGGCGATGACGCGGTGGACGGCGGCGCGCTCCGGGTCGGCGAAGCGCCAGCCCTGCGGATCAGCCGCGCGCTCGGCTGCGCGCGAGGGATCGAACCCGGCGGGGGTCGGCGGCCGACGCAGGCGCTCGGGCGTACTCACGGATGCGAAGCCTACGCAGCGGATTGGCGGCGCAGCGGGTAGAGTGCGCGCTCGTCAAGCGTGGCGGTGCGTGGAACCCGGTGAGAGTCCGGGACGGTCGCGCCACTGTGACCGGGTCGATGCGCCCGGAAGTCAGGAACAACGCCGCCGCGAACACCCCCAGATCGGGACGCACGATCCCGAGGAGGTAGCGCAATGAAAGCACGGCTGGATCAGGGCTCGGCTTCAGACGGAGCTTGAGGCGCCTGCTGCTCGTGCGGCACGCGCCCACGAGCGCCACCAGGTCCGCGGCCTTCCCCGTTGACGAGCCGCTCGACGAGCAGGGGCGGGCCGCCGCGTCGGCGCTGAGCGCCGCGCTCCCGCGCGGCTGCGAGATCCTGTCCAGCCCGGCGCTGCGCTGCCGCCAGACGGTCGAGGCGGCCGGCTTCGAGGCGCGCCTGGATGCGGCGCTCGCCGAGTGCGACTTTGGCTTGTGGGCGGGCGCCACGCTGGAGCAGATCCACGCAAGCGATCCCGATGGCGCACGAGCCTGGATGCTCGACCCGGCCGCGGCGTCCCACGGCGGCGAGAGCCTGCGGGCCTTCGCGGCCCGGGTCGCGCGCTGGCTCGACGCGCAGGCGCGCAGCGAGGGTCCCGCCGCGGTGGTCACTCACGGCGGCGTCGTGAAGGCGGCGGTCGCGCATGCGCTGCGCGCGCCGCTTGAGGCGTTCTGGCGCATCGACGCGGCGCCGCTGTCGCTGACGGAGCTGCACGCGCACGATGGCCGCTGGACCGTCACGCGGCTGAACCATCCGGTGGGCGCCCCGTGAGCGCCTTGGCGCTGATCGGCGGCTACGGGGCCGACCTCGCGCTCGGCGATCCGGTTCGCTGGCACCCGGTCGCCGGCTTCGGCCGCCTGGCGGCGCGGCTGGAGCGCGCCGTCTGGGCGCCGAGCCGCGCACGCGGGATCGGCTTCGCGCTCGGGCTCGTCGGCGCGACCGCCCTCGCGGCCGAGGGCCTGGCG
>JBOGYU010000802.1:0-1780 GCA_050696935.1 Solirubrobacteraceae bacterium
TCGCGAGCCAGGGCGGCGAGCGCGCGGGCGTGGGCGAGGCGGGCGCCGCGGAGGCGCAGGAGGCGCTCCAACAGTGGCTCGTGGTCGAGGCCGGCATCGCGCACGGCGGCGGCGAGCGGCCCCTCCGGGCAGGCGATCGCGACCGGCGAGCCGAGACGCGTCGCGCAGTCGAGCAGCACGCGCTCGGCACCTCCGAGCACGCCGGAGTAGGAGACGATCAGGACCGGGCCGGCCGTCATGGCGCGGGTAGCATCGCGCTCCATGCCACGGACGAGCAGCGCGAGCCTGCGGGCGGCCACCGCGCGCGGGGGCGTGGTCAACGCCGCGTTCCTCTCCGGCGCCGAGGCGCTCGTGCTGATCCAGGGCCTGCTGGCGACCGCGTTGCTGGGCCCGGACGCGATCGGCCTGTACGGGATCGTGACCACGACGGCCATGACGATCGTGGCGCTGCGGCGGGTCGGGATCGACGAGGCGTTCGTGCAGCAGGCGGCGGTCGACGAGGAGGCGGAGTTCCAGCGCGCCTTCACGGTGGAGCTGGCGCTCGCGGCCGCCGCCGCGCTGGCGATCGCTGCGCTGGCGCCGGCGCTGGCCGCCCTGTACGGCGACGACCGGCTGCTGCCGCTTACGCTCGCGGTCGCCTACCTCCCGCTCGCATTCGCGCTCCAGGCCCCGCAGTGGATCTTCTTCCGGCGCATGGACTACCTGCGCCTACGCGTGCTGCAGGCCATAGTCCCGCTCGGCACCGTGGCGGTCACCGTCCCGCTGCTGCTCGCCGGCGTGGGCGTCTGGGCGCTCGTGATCGGCCCGGCGTGCGGCAACGCGGCGGCGGTGCTGGCGGCGCTGTGGGCGTCCCCGTACCGGCTGCGGCTGCGGCCCGAGCGGGCGGCGGCGCGCCGGTACGTGCGCTTCTCCTGGCCGATCGCGGTCAGCGCCGTCGCCGCGCTCGCCGTCGCGCAGGGGCAGGTGGCGGTGTTCGGGCTCGACCAGGGGCTGGCCGCGGCCGGATGGATCACCCTGGCGGCGACGCTCACCCGCTACGTCGACCGGGCCGACCAGATCCTGGCAACCACCGTCTACCCGGCGATCGTGCGGGTGCGCGACCGGCGCGAGGTGCTCGGCGAGGCGTTCGCCAAGTCGAACCGGCTCGCGCTCATGTGGGCGTTCCCGTTCGGGATCGCGCTCGCCCTGTTCGGGGCCGACCTCGTGGAGTTCGTGCTCGGCTCCGAGTGGGAGCCTGCGGTCGTGCTGATCGCCGGCCTCGCGATCGCGACGGCTCTGCAACAGCTCGGCTACAACTGGTTCGCCTTCTACCGCGCGCGGGGCGAGCCGTGGCCGCAGGCCGTGGAGTCGGGAGCCTTCGCCGGCGCCTTCGCCGCCTTCGCGGTGCCGGGAGCGCTGGTCGCCGGCAGCTGGGGGTTCGTCGCCGGCCGGCTGGTGAGCACCGCGTGCACGCTCGCGGTCCGCCGGACGTACGTGCGCCGCCTGCTGCCGGACAGCCACCTGGGAGCACTCGCCCTCCGCGGCGCTGCACCGGTGGTCGCGGCGACGGTCCCGGTCCTGGCCCTGCGGCTCGCGCTGTGGGGAGGAGACCGCCCGGCCGTCCAGGCCATCGCGGAGCTCGCCCTCTGGCTCGCGGTCCTCGCCCTCGCCACCCACCGCCTCGAACGCGACCTGCTCGCCGAGTTGTGGGGATACCTGCGGCGGCGCGACGATTCGGCGGCGGGCGGCGACGAGGCGGGGACGGGGGACGAGTCGGGGACGGGCGGCGACGATTCGGCGG
>JBOGYU010000803.1:0-1777 GCA_050696935.1 Solirubrobacteraceae bacterium
ACGTCCGCCGGCGCCGGCGCCGGTGACGGCGACGGCGACGCCGGCCGCTCGTCGTCCGCGCGCCCCGCCGCCAGCTCCTGCCGGATCACCCGCAGGGGCAGGAACTCGTCCCGCTGGAGCCGCAGGATCGTCCGCAGGCGGGACACGTCGGACTGCGCGTAGAGCCGGTAACCGCCGGGGGTGCGGCGCGGCGCCAGCAGCTTCTGGTCCTCCAAGTACCGGATCTTGGAGATCGAGATGTCCGGGAACTCCTGGGAGAGCGCCTTGCACACCGCGCCGATGGTCAGCGACTTGCGCGGCGCCTCGTCCTCGGAGGGGGCGGGCAGCCGGGCCTCTGACTCGTCCGTCACGGACACCCCGCTAGCGCGCCAGGTAGGTCAGCTTGTACTTGCCGATCTGGAGCTCGTCGCCGTCCTCGAGCCGGTGCGATTCGATCCGCCGACGGTTGACGTACGTCCCGTTCAGCGACCCGGAGTCGTCCAGGAACCACGCGCCCGAGCGCTGCACGAGCACCGCGTGGTCGCGCGAGACCGTCACGTCGTCGAGGAAGATCTCGGTGTCGGGAGAGCGGCCGATCGTCATCCGCACGCCGTGCAGCGGGAACGACTGCCCCACCCGGCCGCCGCCCGAGCGGATCACCAGCGCGCCGCCCTCTGCCGCGACGTCGCCGACGTCCACCGGCCGCAGCTCGCCCGTCTCCTCGTCGATCACGTACGTCGCCGTCGTGACGTCGTCGCGCGCGCTCTCGCGCACGCCCACGAAGGCGCCGCACTTCTGGCAGTAGTTCGCGCCTTCCGTGAGGACGAAGCCGCATTCGGGGCAGTGGCGCGCCATCCGGCGCTCCCGCCTCGTTAGATCTCTTCGCCGCCGCCCGTGGCGCGGCCGGCGAGGATGTCGGTCAGCCGCTGGACGTCGGCGCCGGAGATGACGTCCTCTCCGCCCTCGTGCTTCTTGCGCAGGCGGTTGACGAGCTCCGCGCGCAGGATGTCGATCTTGCCGTGCAGGATCCGGCGCCGGTAGGACACCTCCTGCTCCTCGTCCGTGAGCTGCTGGATGAGGTCCTTGAGCTCCTGGTCCGAGAGGGAGCCGAGATCGGGGAAAGTGTCCATGGGCGCGAGCATAGCAATCATCAACCTGTACTTGAGGGTCGTGTCCTGACCTGTCGCAGGCCGTCGCGGACGTACTGCGCGGTGGACGCCAGGACCAGCGCCAGGCCCACGTACAGGCACACCTCGCCGACCGTCTCCAGCCCCGCCATGGCGAAGAACAGCGCGCTCATCACTGGCCACACGCCGGCCCGCCCGAGCCAGTTGATCCTGACGTCCACGCCCCGCCACAGGCCCCACCGGACCAGGCCGAGCATGAGCAGCTCCCGCACCGCGAGCACCAGCAGCGCCCACCGCGGCAGCAGCTCGAAGTGCCAGCAGACGACGACCCCGGCGAGCACCAGCAGCCGGTCCACGAGCGGGTCGAGCAGCGCGCCCAGGCGCGAGTACTGGCCGGTCAGGCGCGCCGCGATCCCGTCCAGGTAGTCGGTCCAGCCGATCACCGCGAAGATCACCACCGCGGTCGCGCTCTGCCCGTCGCCGGAGGAGAACGCGAAGGCGAGGAACACCGGCAGCAGCGCGAGCCGGAGGTAGCCGATCGCGTTCGGGATCGTCCACGGGTGCAGCGGCTGGCCGCGCAGCGTCGCGGGCGGCGGGGGGCCGGAGCGGTCGAGCCCGCTGAGGCGGCGGAACGTCAGCCGCGCGCGCTCGGCCGCGCGCTCCGTTATGGG
>JBOGYU010000804.1:0-1772 GCA_050696935.1 Solirubrobacteraceae bacterium
GGGCGCAGCGGCGGGCGGTCCGCCACCCGTGTACCGCTGCGCGGGCGGGAGGTCACGAGCCCGCGCCTCCGCAGGTCGGCGAGGGCGGCGGCGACGGTCGTCGGGCTCACCTCGAGTGCGGCCGCCAGGCGCCGCACGGAGGGGAGCCGCTCGCCGGGCGCGAGCCGGCCGGCCGCGATCGCCGCCTCGGCGCTGGCGGCGATCTCACCGGCGGTAGAGGCGCCGAGACCGATCGCGTCGGCCGCCGCACGATCCTCGTGGCCGACGGCATCGTTGCCGTGCCCGTGGCTGTGCTGATATTGTTCCGGCACAGTCGTCCAACTGTACCAGGACAGATGCTCACGCCGCGAACCAAGCTCCGCCGCCTTCCCAAGCGCGGGACCCACGACCGCCCGACGATCGACGCGATCCTCGACGAGGCGCTCGTCGGCCACCTCGGGTTCGTCCACGAGGGCCGCCCTGCGGTCATCCCGACGCTCCAGGCGCGGGTGGGCGACGAGGTGTACGTCCACGGCTCCGCGGCCAGCCGCGCCCTCCGAGCGCTCGGCGGCGGCGTCCAGGCGTGCCTGACGGTGACGCTGATCGACGGGCTGGTGCTCGCCCGCTCGGCCTTCCACCACTCGATGAACTACCGCTCCGTCGTCCTCTACGGGACGGCGCGGCCGCTGCGCGAGCCCGAGGAGCGCGAGCGCGCGCTCGAGGCGTTCACCGAGAAGCTCCTGCCCGGCCGCTGGGCGGAGGTCCGGTGGCCGAGCGCCAAGGAGCTCAAGGCGACCTCCGTGCTCGCCCTCCCGATCGCCGAGGGCTCGGCCAAGGTCCGCACCGGGCCGCCGGTCGACGACGAGGAGGACTACCCGCTCGACGTGTGGGCCGGCGTCATCCCGCTGAGCCTTCGGCGCGGCGAGCCGGAGCCGGATCCGCGGCTGCGCCCCGGGGCCCCGGCGCCGCCGGCCGTGCGGTTCGCGGATGCCGGCTGATCGCATCCGCTACCCCGCGATCGGCCCAGCACGGCTGCCGGCGACCCTGCCCTGCGCCCTGCGTGCCCGCCGGAACGGTAGGTCCAGCAGCGCGAACAGGGCGAGGCCGAGCGCCGCGCCGCTGAGGATGTACCACGGCCACGGGCCCATCACGTCGAGCAGCGACGCGGTGTCCGGCTTCTCGCGCAGGTACATGTAGTTGCCGCCGGTCACGACGTCGCCCAGCCCGGCCGCGGCCGCGAACGCGAGCGTCGCCGCGAACATCCGCGGCACCGACCCGGCGCGCGGCACGAGGCGCCGGCCCCACGCGAGGAACAGCGCGGCCACGACGGCGCCCGAGTGCGCGAGGAAGTAGGTCCAGAAGAACAGGTGCGGGAACCCGCGGCCGAGGTCGGGCGTCACGACGGCCTGCAGCGACGCTGCCAGTGCCCAGAAGTACGTCAGCTCGAACGGCAGCGGCCTGCCCGTCCACAGCGCCAGCGCGGAGACCAGCGTGACGGCGTCCGTCAGGTGCAGCGGCAGGCTCCGCTCCGCCGACCAGCTCCCGCGCACGACGTTGCCGACCTGCTCCGTCAGGTACGCGGCCACGATCACCACCGCCAGGGCGCGCGACACGGGCACCACCCACGGGCCCGGGCCCGCCCGCGCCGCTCCGACGAGAGCGCCGGCGAGCAGCGCGGTCACGATCAGCGCCCCGACGTGCTCGGCCGCCAGCAGCTCCATCGGGCCTTCCTCAGCGCCGCCGGCTGCGCGACCGCAGCGCCGCGACTGCGGCGAGCGCGATCGCAGCGCCGG
>JBOGYU010000805.1:0-1767 GCA_050696935.1 Solirubrobacteraceae bacterium
CCGGTACGCCGTCGACATCGACCGCGGCTCGGCGGGCGAGCCGGAGGAGATCGTGCTGCGCGACCGCGGTCTGCAACTGTTCGGCGTGGCCTGGCTCGTGCTCGCGATCCTGGGGGTCTTCAATGGCTGATCGGAAGGTTTTGCACGGGTGGGGGCGTACGTCGCCGAGCGCGGCGGCGGTCGTGCCCGGCAGCTCATACGACGCCGTCGCCCATGCGGTGAAGGAGGCCGGCGGCCGGGGCGTGCTCGCGCGTGGCCTAGGGCGGAGCTACGGCGACGCGGCGCAGAACGCCGGCGGGCGCGTGGTCAGCACGACCGCCCTGGCGGGCGTGCGCGGCTTCGACGCCGGGCGCGGGGAGGTCACCGTGGACGCGGGCGTCAGCCTGGCGGCGCTCGCCCGGGTGACGATCGCGCGCGGGTGGTTCCCCGCGGTGGTCCCCGGGACGCGGTTCGTGACCGTCGGCGGCGCCCTCGCGGCCGACATCCACGGCAAGAACCACCACGTGGACGGCGGCTTCGGCCGGCACGTGACCGCGTTCACCCTCATCACGCCCGACGGCGAGCGCCGGCGCGTGACCGCGGGCTCCGAGGCGTTCGATGCCACCGTGGGCGGCATGGGGCTCACGGGGATCGTGGCCGACGCGACGCTGCGCCTGATGCGGCTGCCGTCCGGCGCCGTGCGCGAGGAGGTGACGCGCGCGAGCGACCTGGACGACCTGCTCGCGCGCATGGCCGCCGGCGACGACGACCACCGCTACTCGGTGGCCTGGGTCGACGCCGGCGGGCGGGGCCGCGGGCTGCTGCTGCGCGGGGATCATGCTCCCGGCGACGAGGCCGCAACCCTCGATGAACCTCGTTGGCGCGCCCCCATCTGGGCGCCGACCGGCCTGCTCGGCCGGCCCACCGTGCGCGCCTTCAACGCCCTGTGGCTGCGGCGCCACCGCCCCGGGACGCACGTGCGGCTGACACCGCTGGCGGCCTACTTCTGGCCGCTGGACGGCGTCCGCGGCTGGAACCGGCTCTACGGCGCGCGTGGGCTGATCCAGTACCAATGCGTCGTGCCGCCCGGCGCCGAGGACGTGCTGCGCCGGATCCTCGCGGCCGGCGGCGCGTCGCCGCTGGCGGTCCTCAAGCGGCTCGCCGGCGGCGAGGGCCCGCTGGCCTTCGCGATGCGCGGCTGGACGCTCGCGCTCGACTTCCCGGCCGCGGCGCCCGGGCTCGACCGGCTGCTCGACGAGTTCGACGAGCTGGTCGCCGCCGCCGGCGGCCGGGTCTATCTCGCCAAGGACGCGCGGCTGCGCCGGGGCGTGCTGCGGGCCATGTACCCGCGGCTGGACGAGTGGCGGGCGGCGCGCGAGCGGCTCGACCCTCGGGGAGCGATGCGCTCGGACCTCCAGCGGCGGCTGGAGCTGGCATGACCGACGGCCTCGCGCGCCCGCAGTCGGTGGCCGCCTTCGGCGGCAACTCGGACATCGCGCGCGCCACGCTGCGGCGCCTCGTCGCGAACGGCACCCGCCGGGTCGTGCTCGCGGTCCGGGATCCCGCGCGGGCGGCCGCCGCGGACGAGCTGCCGGGGGCGGAGGTCCACGCGGTCGCGTTCGACGCCGACGAGCCCGAGACCCACACCGCCGCCGTCGCGGAGGCCGCGGCCCACCTCGGCGACGTCGACCTCGCGATCGTGGCCTTCGGCGTCCTGGGCGACCAGCGGCGGGCGGAGCGCGACCCGGCGGCCGCGGCGGCGCTCGCGCGCACCAACCTGGTCGGCGG
>JBOGYU010000806.1:0-1766 GCA_050696935.1 Solirubrobacteraceae bacterium
CAGCAGGGCCGCCGCGAGCCACGCCTCGCCGAGCGCCATCGCGCGCAGCACGCCGGTGGTGACGCCGGCGAGCGGGATCGCCAGCGGCATGGCGGCGAACGCCTCCGGCAGCGAGTCCACCGTCCAGATGCCGAGCTCGGCGCCCTCGGGCAGGCTCCAGTACCAGAGCGGCAGCACCGCGAAGCCGAGCACGGTCGCGACCAGCGTGACGGCGGCGGCGCCGAACCCGAACCCGACCGCCGAGTGCAGCACGAGCCAGGCGAGGTCCCGCCACGTCTGCGGGTCTCCCACGGTCGTCCTTAGACGGGCCGGGAACCGCTCTCCGCGGTGGTCGCGGTAGCGCGCGGGGATCGGCCGGTCGAGCACGAGCCGGGCGCTCTGGCGGCCGAGCTCGGCGGTCCAGCGGAAGGCCAGCGCGGTGACGAGGATCGCCGGCAGGCCGACGATGAACACGGCCAGCGAGAGCGAGACGCTCACGCCCGCGACCCACACGCCGAGCGCGAGGCTGCCGGTCGCCAGCCCGATCGTGAGGTAGAGGGCGTCGCGGGCGGCGGTGGTGAGGGTCTCAGCGCGCATGGCTGCCCGGCGCCGCGGCCGGCGCCGTCGTCCCATGATCCCAAGCGGGCGCGATGAGGATTGTCGAGGTCATGCCGCCAGGCTGGCGCCGCGCGGCCCCCCGTTCATTGGGGTGGAGTGCCCTCTCGGGGTGGGGTGTGCCCTACAGCGCGCCGTCCATCCACGCCGCGCGCCGCGCGAGCCAGTCCCTCAGCGCGGCGACGGCCGCTTCGTGCGAAACGTGCACCGGCTGGTTGCGGAACACCGGCCGATCGAGCGTGCGGACCGCGCGCAGCCTGCGGGCGTGGCGGTCGGCGGTGCGCAGGATCGCCTCCAGCAGGCCGGCCGCCCGCAGCTCCCGCCAGCGAGCAGCGAGGGCGGCGCGGAACGCGGGGTCCTCCAGCAGCGCGCCCGCCCACGCCCGTCCGGGAAGCAGCAGGCCCTCCGGCGGCGCCAGCGCGGGCTCGACCACATTGCCCGCGCTGAGGTCGTGGTCCCACACGGGGCCGAGCGCAAGCCGGCCGTCCTTGCCGAGGTGGACGTACGTGCTGGAGAGGAAGGCGTCCTGGTTCTTGAACAGCTCGGCGTGCAGGACGTAGTCGACCGCCGAGGCGCGGTCGAGCCGGTCGAGGTCGCCGGCCTCGAAGGCCTCGACGGCCGCGCGGGCGGCCCGCGACGTCCTCTTGTCCGCCTCGTCGGGCTCGCTGTGCACGACGGCCAGGCCGGTGGCCGACGGGAACCACTCGTCCCCCGCGTCCACCTTGCGGGGCTCGGTCAGCTCGAGCAGCGCCTCGCCCTGCACCCGCCGGTCGCTCAGCTCGGGCGGCTCGGTCAGCACGTACACGCCTCGCGGGCGGCTGTTCACGCGCAGGCGCACGAGGCGCGTCCGGCTCGCCGCCAGGCCCATCCGGCGGGCGGCCGAGTGGGCGAGCACGTCGCGCAGGAGCGTGGGGTCGGCGTAGTGCGCGTTGAGCGCCCAGTCGCGCTCGCGCGGCATGCCGAGCAGCCGCACGCGGCGCTTCGCCTCGACCGCGTACGACTTCTTCGGGAACAGCAGCGACGAGTGGCCGCGCCACTCGATCTTCACGCGGTGCGTCCGGCCGCCGACCGTCATCCGCGCCGCCACCTTCGGGTCGTCGCGGATCGCCTGCTGCGCGCGGATCTCCACCCGCGGCAGGTCGGCCGCGGGCGCCGGCCCCGCGGCGCCGAGC
>JBOGYU010000807.1:0-1757 GCA_050696935.1 Solirubrobacteraceae bacterium
GGCCGGAGCTCCAGGCCACCGTCGCCGAGGCGGCCGAGCCGGTGCGCGGCCCGGGCGTCGAGGTCGCCTTCGGGCAGGGCCAGGTCACCTCCGGCAGCACCTCGGTGGTGCTCGAGGCCCCCGTCGACCTCGGGCTCGTCCTGCTCGCGGTCGGGCTCGCCCTGCTCGGCGGCCTGGTGGCCGGCGCCGCCGGCGGCCTGCGCACGGCCCGCCTGCGCCCCGCCGACGCACTCCGGCACATCGACTGAAAGGAACCCTATGGATCCGCTCTACGACCTCCGCGGCGTCGTCAAGGCCTACGGGGCCGTACGCGCCGTCGACAGCGTCGACCTGCGCGTCGAGCGCGGCGAGATGGTGGTGGTGGCCGGGCCGAGCGGCTCGGGCAAGACCACGCTGCTGCAGCTGCTCGGCGCGCTCGACCGCCCGACGGCCGGGACGATCGCCTTCGAGGGGCGCGACCTCGCCGGGCTGAGCGACGGCGAGCTGACCCGCCTGCGGCGCGAGACGCTCGGGTTCGTCTTCCAGCAGTTCAACCTGATCCCGACGCTCACCGCCGCGCAGAACGTGGAGGCGGCGGCCGGACGGCGCGACCGCGCGGTGGAGCTGCTCGACCGCGTGGGGTTAGGCGCCCGCGCGTCGCACCTGCCCTCCCAGCTCTCGGGCGGCGAGCAGCAGCGCGTGGCGATCGCCCGCGCGCTGGCCAACGAGCCGGACGTGGTGCTCGCCGACGAGCCGACCGGCAACCTGGACTCGGCGACCGGCGACGAGATCGTGGCGCTGCTGCGCGGCCTGTGGGAGGAGGGGATCTCGGTGATCCTGATCACCCACGACCCGGCGATCGCCGGCGCCGCGCCGCGCGTCGTCCGGCTGCGCGACGGGCGCGTGCAGGAGCCTGCGACGATGGTCCCGTGACGCGCGTGCTGGTGGTCGACGACGAGCCGGCGGTGCGCGCCGCCCTGGAGCGGGCGCTGCGGCTCGAGGCCTACGACGTCGAGCTGGCCGCGGACGGGCGCGAGGCGCTCGACAGGCTGGCCGCCGGCCCGCACGACGCGGTCGTGCTCGACGTCCTGATGCCGCACGTCGACGGCCTCGAGGTGTGCCGGCGGCTGCGCGGCGCCGGCGACCGCACGCCGGTTCTGATGCTGACGGCGCGCGACGCGGTGGACGACCGGGTCGCGGGCCTCGACGCGGGGGCGGACGACTACCTCGTCAAGCCGTTCGCGCTGAAGGAGCTCAAGGCGCGGCTGCGCGCGCTGCTGCGCCGCACCGCCCCGGCCGGCGCGGCGGTGCTGCGGTTCGGCGACCTCGCGCTGGACGCGGTCGCGTACGAGGTGCGGCGGGGGGAGCGGCGCGTGGAGCTCTCGCGCACCGAGTTCCACCTGCTGCAGCTCTTCCTCGAGCACCCGCGCCAGGTGCTCACGCGGTCGCAGATCTTCGAGCGCGTGTGGGGCTACGACTTCGGCGCGAGCTCGAACGCGCTCGGCGTGTACGTCGGCTACCTGCGGCGCAAGACCGAGGCAGGCGGCGAGCCGCGGCTGCTCCACACCGTGCGCGGGGTGGGTTACGTGCTGCGGGACGAGTGACATGCCGCTGCGCCGGCGCATGGCGGTGGCGACCGCGCTGGCGGTCGGGGTCGCGGTCGCGCTGGTCGCGGTCATCGCGTACCTGGCGGTGCGCGGGGAGCTGCGCGGCCAGGTGGACGGCCAGCTGCGCGATCAGGCGGGACTGGTCGACCGGATCGAGCGGCGGCTCGGGCC
>JBOGYU010000808.1:0-1755 GCA_050696935.1 Solirubrobacteraceae bacterium
CAGGGCGGCGTGTGCGGCGGCCACGAGCCCGTGCCGGGCGCGCACGGTCACGCCTCCGCGGCGACCGGGTCGGGCCGGACGATGACGGTGTCGGCGACCGGGACGATCTCGTCCACCGGCAGGTCCGCGGCGGCCGCGTGGGCGCGGATCGCCTCGGGGCTGTCGGCCTCGTAGACGCAGAACGTGCCGAGCTCGCCGCTCTCCTCGCCGAGCACGTAGCTGCGGATCCAGCGGACGCCGGAGCCGGGCTTGTCGCCCTCGGCGGTCGAGCGCGCGGCGGCGGCCTGGAGGTCCTCGGCGGAGCCCCAGCCGTTTCGCCGGACGATGACGTAGAGATCCATCGTGACTCCTTTCGGGCCGGTCCCGGCCCCTTCGATGAGCTGGCTCGCAACGTATGCGCCCGCGGGACCCGCCGGCATCGGTGACATTGCCGTACTTTCGCCGCGGAGATGCCGTGATTTAGAGTCGGCCGATGAGCAGGCTCGTCGGTCGGCAGGCCGAGCTGGCCGCCCTCCTGCAGCGGACGGGCGAGGGCGGGATCGTGCTGCTGAGCGGGGAGGCCGGCGTGGGCAAGACGCGGCTGGCCGCGGAGGTCGCCGCCGCGGCGGGCGCGGTCGTCCTGCGGGGAGCGGCGACCCACGGCGGGACCGCGCCGTACGGCCCGCTGGTCGCCGCGCTGCGCAGCCACCTGCACGCGAATCCCGGCGGGCTCGACGGCTGCGGCCCGCTGCGCGCTCAGCTCGCCCTCCTCCTCCCCGAGCTGGGGGACCCCGCGCCGGCCGCCGACCGCCCGACGCTGTTCGAGGCGCTGCGCTGCGCGTTCGCCCACGTCGCCGGGCAGGAGCGCGCGCTGGTCGTGCTCGACGACCTGCAGTGGTCCGACGAGGCGACCCTCGAGGTGCTGTCCGCGCTCGCCGAGCCGCGCGTGCTGGTGATCGCGGCCTACCGATCCGACGGGCTGCCGCGCCGGCATGGTCTCCGGCGCCTGCGCAACGACCTGCGCCGCGCCGGGCGCCTCGACGAGGTCGTGCTGCGCCCGCTCGACCTCGCCGAGACGGCCGAGCTGCTGGCGCAGGCCCTGGACGAGCAGCCCGCTCCCTCGCTCGCCGGCGCGATCCACGACCGGACGGAGGGCATCCCGTTCTTCGTCGAGGAGCTCGCCGCCGCCGCACTCCGCCTCGGCGGGGCGGCGGACGATCTGCCGCTGCCCGACACCGTGCGCGACGCCGTCCTCGTCGGCGCGGCCGAGCTGTCCGCCGACGCCCGGGCGGCCGCCGAGGTCGCGGCCGTGGCGGGCGAGACGTTCGACCTCGACCTGGTCGCGGCGCACTCCAGCGAGCACGGGCTGTCCGAGCTCCTCGAGAGCGGGCTCGTCCACGAGGACACGCCCGCCCGCTTCCGGCACGCCCTCACGCGCGAGGCGCTGTACGCCGACGTGCCCTGGATGCGCCGGCGGGCGCTGCACCGCGCGCTCGCCGAGGCCCTCCAGCGCTCCGGCGCGCAAAGCCGCGAGGTCGCGCGGCACTGGCTGGGGGCCCGCGCGGCAGAGCAGGCCCGCGAAGCGCTCCTCCAGGCCGCCGCCGAGTCCGAGGCGGTGCATGCCTATCGCGACGCCGCCGCGGCCGACCGCCAGGCGCTCGACCTCTGGCCGGACGGCGACGACGACGACAGCCGTGCCCCCGCACTGGAGCGCTACGCGCGCTGCTCCCGGCTGGCCGGCGACCCGTCGCAGGCCGCGCGCGCCCTGCGCGAGCT
>JBOGYU010000809.1:0-1753 GCA_050696935.1 Solirubrobacteraceae bacterium
GCGCTCCTGCTCGCGCTCGGCCGGCGTGAGCCGCTCGAGGCCCACCGGGGTCACGGCGCGGTCGGAGCGGGAGACGGGCTCGATCCGGTCGGTCACGACTTCGCCGCCTCGGCGCGGGCGCGGGCGCGCTCGCGGCGCGCCTCCTCGGCGACCCGCAGCTCCGCGAGGACCAGCTGGCGCCACACGGCCAGGGCGCAGCCCCAGCCGGCGAGGTTGCCGGCGAGGCCGGCGGCGAGCGCGCGCAGGGCGGCCTCCTCTCCGGGGACGCCGGCGCTCAGCGACAGCCACAGCACGAGGCCGAAGGCCGCGATCGCGGTCCAGGCACGCGTGCGCCGGATCGAGGCCCTGGCGCGCGGGTGGGCGGCGACCGAGACGGCGCTCACCGGCCTCGCTCCATCCGCAGCGCGGCGCGCTCGCGCTCGCGCACGAAGCGCACGAGGCGCTCCTCGTCGTCATGCGAGATCGAGTCGATGCGGACGCCCTTCTCGTCCCTGGCCGCCTCGCGGACCACGCGCCCGAGGGCGCGGATCGGCGGCTTGCCGGGCTCGACCTCGACCTCGAGGCGCACATCGAGCCCCAGCGGCAGCTGCCACAGGTCCTTGACGAGCACGCCGCCGCCGGACACGTTCAGGGTGCTCGTCTCGCCGCCGACGTCCTCGTCGACGCCGCGCACGCGCACGGGGACGACCGCCGGGACCCGCGCCCACTCGCGGCGCTGAATCCGCTCGAGGTCGCCGTGGATGGCGACGTGCACGACCTCCGACCGCCCGGGGTCGAGCTCGAGGCGGCCGAGGATGCGCTGGATGCCGCGGCCGGTGATCCACTCCACGGTCACCTCGGCGCCGGCCAGCTTGTGCACGCGCCGGTCGGGGACCGCGAGCACGGCGACGACCGTGCCGCCGGCCATCGCCTCGACGGTCGCGGGCAACGCGATGGCGTGCGGAAGCTGGAGCTGGACGTGCAGCCCGGGGGAGATGACGGGCGGGAGCGGGGCGAGGGCGGAGCCCGGTGACGAGCGAAGCGAGGCAGGTGCCATGGTGGATCAGGGCAGGAGCTGCCTGGCGAGGGTCTCGGGGTCGGCGGGCTCGATCGCGTCGCGCGTGGTCACGTACGACAGCGCGCGGCGGCCGGTCACGGCGAGCTCGACCGGCGCGCCCGGGCGGGCGGTCTGGTCGGCGTGGGTGAGGGCGACGTGGGTGATGCCGAGCGGCGCGAGCGCCGAGGCGAGCTCGTCCGCCGCGGCCGCGCTCAGCGTGGCCGGCAGGGTGACGTGGACCTCGCCGGCGCCGAGGGCCCGCAGCTCGGCGGCGAGCTGGGTGACCGCGCCGCGGGATTCGGCGGCCGGTGCATCCACGATGGTCAGCGCTGCCTGGCGGCGAGCGAGGCGGCGCGAGGCCTGCTCGGCGTCGTCGGCGGCGATCACGTTGACGCCGAGCGGCTCGAGCGCCGCGGCCAGGCGGCAGCCGCCGTCGGGGGAGCGCAGCGCAACGACGACGACCTCGGCATCCGCTCGCGCGTACGCGGCGGCGAGCTTCTCGGCGGCGGCGCTCTTGCCGGCGCCGGCGGCGCCGACGAAGGCGACGGTCCGCGGGGCCGGCCCGAGGTCGGCCATGACGGGCATGCGGCGCGCGAGGGCGGTGCGGACGAGCTTCATCAGGCCCCGCGAGAAGGGCAGGCCGTGTGCGACGGCCTCGCCGACCACGTCGGCGGCGAGCGCGGCGCTCAGCCCGGCGGCCACGAGGCGCTGCTCGGC
>JBOGYU010000810.1:0-1752 GCA_050696935.1 Solirubrobacteraceae bacterium
GCGCAGGGCGCGGCGGGCGGCCCGCAGGACGCGCGCGAAGGAGCGCGCGAACGGCTGGCGCGACCAGTAGCGGGTGAGGTTCGGCTCGTTCCAGATCTGCCAGTCGCGGATCGGCCGGCGTCGCACCTCGGGGTGCTCCCGCCACAGCGACCCGTCCGCGCCATAGCGGCCGACGAGCGCCTCCAGGAAGCGCCCGAGCTCGGCGGGGTCGCGCGGGGGAGAGCCGAAGTCGCCGGAGTCGGTTGCCGCCCAGCCGGGCGTGCCGTGTATGACCGGCAGCACGCGCAGCCCGTGCCGCGCCGCCGCGAGCACGACGCGGTCGTAGGGCGCGAAGTCGACCGCCCCCGGCCCGAATGGCTGGCCGTCCCACCAGTAGAAGGCGGTGCGCACGCTCGCCGCGCCGCTGGCCGCGAGCAGCTCCCACTCGGCCTCGCGGTCGGCGCCGGGGTCAGTGAGCGGACCGTCCGCCACAACGCCGAGCCAGTCGCGCGGGACCGAGGGCGCGCGCGCGGCGGCGGGCGCCGCTGTCAGCACGGCGACGAGCACGGCGAGAGCGGCGGCGCGGAGCATCGCGAAGTCGTAACACCTCCGGGCCGGCGACGACTCGGCCCGTTTAGAGTGCGCGACCACATGGCCCCCCGCGTCGCGCTCGTCCACGACTTCCTCCTGGACCTGCGGGGCGCGGAGCGGGTGTTCGCGGCGATCTGCGACGCCTGGCCGGACGCCGACGTCTTCACCGCCGTCTACGACGAGAAGGGCACCGAAGGGCGGTTCGCCGGCCGCTCCCCGCGCACCTCGTTCCTGCAGCGCCTGCGCCCCACCGCCCGCACGTTCCGGCCGCTGCTGCCGCTCTACCCGTACGCGATCGAGTCGCTCGACCTCCGCGGCTACGACATCGTCGTCTCCTCGTCCAGCGCCTGGGCGCACGGCGTGCTGGTCGACCCCGGGGCGGTGCACGTCTGCTACTGCCACAACCCGTTCCGCTACGCCTGGTCGGAGCGCGAGGCCACGCTGCGCGCTCGGCGGGCGCCGCTGCGCGCGCCGCTGCGGATGCTGCTCACGCGCTGGCGCCAGTGGGACTGGATCGCCGCCCAGCGGGTCGATCGGTACGTGGCGAACTCCCACCTCACCGCCTCCCGGGTGCGCCGCTATTTCGGGCGCGAGGCCGACGTGCTGCACCCGCCGGTGGAGCTCGAGCGCTTCGCCCCCGGGCCGGTCGGCCGCCACTACCTCGTGCTCGCCGAGCTGATGGCGCACAAGCGGATCGACGTGGCGGTGGAGGCGTTCAACCGCCTGCGCGAGCCGCTCATAGTGGTCGGCGACGGACCGGAGCTGCGGCGCCTGCGCCGGCTCGCGGGGCCGACCGTCACCCTCGCCGGCCGGGTCCCCGACGCGCGCGTGGCCGAGCTTCTGCGCAGCGCGCGGGCGCTCGTCGTGACGGCCGCCGAGGAGTTCGGGATCGCCGCCGTGGAGGCGCTCGCCTCCGGGCGACCCGTGATCGCGCTCGGGTCCGGCGGCGTGCTGGAGAGCGTGCGGGAGGGGGAGACCGGGGCGTACTACATGCGCAGCGAGCCCGAGGCGCTGGCCGAGGTCGTGGCGAGCTTCGACCCGCTGGCCGTCGACCCGGCCGCATGCGTCGCCGCCGCCCAGCGCTTCGGCACCGGCCGCTTCCAGACCGCGCTGCGCGCGATCGTGGCCGAGGCGGTCGCCGCCGAGCGCCCGCCGCGCCCCGGCGACCGCCCGGCGGTCGTC
>JBOGYU010000811.1:0-1749 GCA_050696935.1 Solirubrobacteraceae bacterium
GAAGTGTGCCGGGGCACATGACCGGTCACCGGGTGGCGTCAGGCGGTGATCGGCGGCCGCCGGAACCGTGCGTACTTGCGAATGCCGGTACTAGCGACCCTCGGCGGCGCGCGGCGGGGGCGCGGCCGGCATGCGCACGCCGATCGCGCGGTCGGGCACGTCGGGACGCCCGTGGCCGAGCAGGTCGAGCAGGGCGTCGACCACGTCGGGGTCGAACTGCGCGCGCGCACCGCGGCGCAGCTCGGCCACCGCCTCCGCGGGCTGCATGGCCGCGCGGTAGGGCCGGTCGGTGATCATCGCGTGGTAGGCGTCGCAGGCCAGGATGATGCGCGAGCCGATCGGGATCAGGCGGCCGCGCAGGCGGTCCGGGTAGCCGCTGCCGTCCCAGTGCTCGTGCTCGTGCCGGACCACGGGGGCGATCGGCGACAGATCGGGGATGCGCAGGAGGATGCGCTCGCCCGCGACGGGGTGGTCGGCCATGATCTCCCACTCCTCCGGGGTGAGCGGCCCGCGCTTGTGCAGGATCTCGTTCGGGACGGCGAGCTTGCCGACGTCGTGCAGCAGCGCCGCGTGTGCGATCCGCTCGACTTGCTCGACCGGCAGGCCGAGGATCATCGCGACGCCTCGCGCCAGGTGCACGACCTCCTCGGAGTGCTCGTGCGTGTAGTTGTCGCGCTCCTCGATCGCGGCGGCCAGCGCCTGCACCGCGGCGGGAGAGCCGCGCTGGGCGTGGAGCATCGCCAGCTCGCGCTCCACGTCGGCGTTCGCGACCGCGACGCGGCCCTTGCCCGTGCGCTTGGCGAGCAGCAGCGCGCGGTCGGCGTGCTCGAGCAGGGCGTCGGCGTCCAGTGGCTCCTGCCACTGCGCCACGCCGAGCGAGCAGGCGCCGACGCTCTCCACCGCTACGGAGTCCCGCACGCGCTCGGCCACCGTCCGGGCGGCGGCCTCGTCGCTGCCGGGCAGGAGCAGCACGAACTCGTCGCCGCCGTAGCGGGCGACCTGGTCGTACGGCCGCAGCTCGGCCTGCAGGAGGGCGGCGACGCGGCGCAGCAGCTCGTCGCCGGCCTGGTGGCCGCGGACGTCGTTGACGCGCTTGAAGTCGTCGAGGTCGATGATCACGAAGCTCAGCGGCGTGCCGTCGCGGCGGGCGCGGGCGATCTCCTCGCGCACCCGGACCTGCATCGCGCCGTGGTTGAGCAGGCCGGTGAGGGCGTCGGTGCGGGCGGCCCGCTGGACCTGCTGGTAGGTCTCGGCGTTATGGCAGGCGACGGTCGCCAGGTCGGCGATCGCCTCCAGCGCCCGGCGATCCTCGTCCTCGACCCGCCGGGTGCTGGTCCAGCCGACCGACAGCGCGCCCTTGAGCTCGTCGTTCCAGGCCATCGGGACCGCGCAGGCGGTGCGGAAGCCGCTCAGGGCCGAGTGGCCGGGGAGCGTGACGTCGCGCCGGTAGTCGTCGGTGACATAGGTGCGGCCGGTCAGGAGCACCTGGCCGGCGGCGCCCTCGCCCGGCATCAGCGTGAGCCCGTGCCACTCGTCCGGGACGCCGTGGCCGGCGGTGGCGACGCCGCCGTCGGTGCCGTTGCCCAGGTAGACGCCGGACAGCTCGGCGCCGACCGCGAGCGCGGCCTCGTGCGCGAGCGTGCGCAGCACCTCCTGCAGCTCCAGCGAGGCGTTGAGGGCGCGCGCGGCCCGCATCAGCGCGCGGTCGTGGGCGGCGCGGGCGGTGCGGCGGCGCTCGGCCTCCAGGCG
>JBOGYU010000812.1:0-1748 GCA_050696935.1 Solirubrobacteraceae bacterium
GGATTGCGCGGGAGCGGCGAGCGGCCGCGACGCCGGGTAACCCGGCGGCGTAGCGAGCCCGACCAAGAGAGGAAGGCCTGCCAGCCCGTGACTCGCGGCCGGGATTGCGCGGGAGCGGCGAGCGGCCGCGACGCCGGGTAACCCGGCGGCGTAGCGAGCCCGACCAAGAGAGGAGCGCCGGTCCCCGGCGCAGGGAAGTGCCGTGGCTACGATCCGGCGCGGGAGAAGGGAGACCGCCGGGTGTTCCTGAAGTCGCTGACGCTGCGGGGCTTCAAGTCCTTCGCCGACAAGACCATTCTCGAGTTCGAGCCGGGCGTCACCGTGGTCGTCGGTCCCAACGGCACCGGCAAGTCGAACCTCGTCGACGCCGTGGCCTGGGTCCTCGGTGCCCAGGGCCCCCGCACGCTGCGGGGCGGGAAGATGGAAGACGTCATCTTCGCCGGCGCCCCCGGGCGGCCCGCTCTCGGCCGGGCGGAGGTGTCGCTCACGATCGACAACGAGGCCGGGCTCCTCCCCATGGACTTCTCCGAGGTCACGATCACCCGCACGCTCTTCCGCAACACGGGGGAGTCCGAGTACCAGCTCAACGGGGCGCCGTGCCGGCTGCTCGACATCCAGGAGCTGCTGTCCGACACCGGGATCGGACGCCAGCAGCACGTCATCGTCGGGCAGGGACAGCTCGACACCGTGCTCACGGCGCGGCCCGAGGACCGTCGGGCCATCATCGAGGAAGCCGCCGGGGTGCTGAAGTTCCGCAAGCGCCGGGAGCGCGCCGAGCGGCGACTCGAGGCCACCGAGGGGAGCCTGCTGCGCCTCAACGACCTCGTGCGCGAGGTGCGCCGGCAGCTCACCCCGCTCCAGAAGCAGGCCGACGCGGCTCGACGCCACGGCGGACTGGTGGCCGAGCTCCGCGCCATCCGCCTCCACCTGGCCGGTCACGAGATCGCCGGCCTCCAGGCGCGCCTCGAGCGCGTGCGTGACCAGCGTCACGACCGCGAGGCCGCCGAGACCGGTCTCCGCGACCGGCTCCGCCAGCTCGACACCGCCGTGCTCGACGTCGAGCACGCGCTCACCGTCATGGGCGACGACGACCTCGCCGACTGGCTGGTGCGGGTCGAGTCGCTGCGCGAGCGCGGCCGCGGAGTGCTCGCGCTCATCGCCGAGAAGCACCGGGGCGTAGAGCGCGAGCTTGCGGTCGCGGCCGACCAGGGCGTGGTCGAGACGCTCGTGGCCGACGCGGTGGCGTTGCGCGCCGAGCTCGCCGAGGTCGACGCCGAAGTGGCCGGTCTCGCGCCGCGGCTGGCCGAGGTCGAGGAGGCCGAGCAGCAGGTCGCGGCGGAGCGAGCCGCCGTAAACGCGGGAAGCGGTGACGACGTCAGCGAGGCGCGCCGGGCAGCCGAGGATCGCATGTGGGCTGCCGACGAGCGCTGGCGGCACGCGGAGGCCGAGGCGGCGCGGTGGCGTGCGCGTGCCGACACGCTCGCGCTGGGATTGGGGGCGGTGCGGGCGGAGTCGGGCGCCGAGCACCTCGCGGAGCTCGACGGCGTCGCTGGCCTCGTCGCCGACCATCTCGAGATCGAGGCGGGCGCGGAGGCCGCGGTCGCGGCTGCGCTCGGTGACGCTATGCGGGCAGTGGTGGTCGAGGACGGCGATGTGGCGCGCCAGGCGGTAGGGCTCGTTGCCGCCGGCAACGCGCACGCGTTGCTGCTCGTCGTCGACGCGCCCGGCGGCGAGGCCCCCGCCGCGCC
>JBOGYU010000813.1:0-1744 GCA_050696935.1 Solirubrobacteraceae bacterium
GCCGGCGCCTGTGCCGGCGCCGGCGCCTGCGCCCGCCTCGCCGCCGGTGAGGCTCGGCGCGCCGCCCACCGCCGGCAGGCCGTTAACCGCGTTACGCAACGCGTTGGTGAGCTGGTTCGTCATGCCCGAGCTGTCGCGCCCGACGCCGTGCGTGGTGCTGCCGACCGCGCCCGCGGCGCCGGCCCGCGCCAGGTCCTCCAGCGACGGGATGTCGCCGCTGGCGAGCCTCGCGGCGACGTCGCCACCCATCTCGCCGAGCACCGACTTGGTGATGCCACGCGCGCCCAGCGCTGAGGCCAGCCCCGCGCCGAGCCCCGCGACGCCGCCCATCAGGATGCTCTGGCCGAGCTCGCCCGCGTTGAAATTGGTACGGTCGCCGTCCGCCATCTGCATGGCCTGGGTTGCCGCGTTGACGGCGCCTTCCTCGAAGGCTTCCTGCGCCATCTCCCGGGCCAGCCCGCGCAACGAGAGGTCGCGTCCAACGTTGCGGAACTGGCGCTTGATGAAGCGCTCCAGCATCTCCTTGCCGAGCTTCTGGGCGAACTCCTTGGCGAGCGCCTTGAGGCCCTTCTCGGCAAGCTTCCGGACCAGCATCCGGAACAGCTGCTGAATGGTCATTCGCGCCGCGGTGGTGGCGGCGGCACCACCGATGGTGCTCAGTCCGGCGGTCCAGATCGCGGCTGCCAGAGCAATGATCAGTGCGACGATCATGATGAAGAGCTCGAACATGATCTCGTACTTGGTGCTCTGGATATTCAGGCCGCCTTCGCGGGCCTGCGTGGAAAGTCCCGCCGCGGCCTGGGAAAGCATCGGGAGTACGGATTCGTCGCCGCCCTGAAACTGCTCCCACAGCTCCTGGAACGATTCAGCAGAAGCGCCGCGCCATTGGCTGGTGATTGTCGGGACGGTCTCCCCGAGGTCGGAGATGACATCGTTGATGTCGAGCGCCATCTCGTTCCAGGCGTCGGAGAGATCCCACATCCGCTCCTCTTCGCCCTCGGGCCATTCCGTGCCGACGGCGATTTCCACAGCGGTCATCACGGGGCCGGGCAGCCCGTCCAGCCAGGCGAGGATGTCGCTGAACTTCACCGACGCACCACCCTCACTGCCCCCGTTCGGCCCTGCTCACTCGCGACACAGCTGGGCCCGCCTGTTCGGCGGACCGCTACGGGCACAGGCGCCCGCAGTTGACCCTACTGAACTCGGGCAAGCACCGTCATGCCCGAAAACTAGCTCCATGTCCTCCCGGTACGCGGGTCCGGCGGCCAGTCCATCCCGCCGCCCTCCGCGCGCTCGTCGTTCGCCGATTCACCCTGCGGCGCCCCGTCCCGCGACGCCTCGTGCTGCGGTACGTCGTGCTCGTCGTACGGGGTTTCGTCGACGTCGTCGCGGGTCGTCTCGTCGGTCGCCGGCTCCTCCGCGCGGGGATCCCGCTTCCGGTCACGCCACTTGCGATCCGACCGCGAACGCGGCAGGCCGCCCGGTCCACTCGGCGGCTTGTTGGTACGCGACGACGACTCCGACCCGCTCCGCGGCGGACCGCCCGGCGACTGCCCGCGAGGCGTCGACGGCGGGGATCCGGGAGCGCTCGGCGTACGGCCGCCGCCGCCCGGCGTACCGCCGGATCGGGGAGCACCACCCGCTGGGGCGCCACTTGCCCGGGGCGTGCCGCCCGCCGGGGCGCCACTCGCCCGGGGCGTGCCGCCCGCCGGGGCACCGCCGCGTGCCGGTGTGCCGCCCGACC
>JBOGYU010000814.1:0-1734 GCA_050696935.1 Solirubrobacteraceae bacterium
CGCGTGGCCGCCTCGTGCGTGAACCTCTCCGACTCCCCGCGCTTCGCCGCCACCCTCCCGCGCTCCTACGACGCCGAGGGGGCGCCGCGGCAGCCGCTCCCGCTGATCCAGGACGGCGTCGCCCACCGGATGGTGGACGCCGGGACCGGTCACGCGCAGGCCCCGGGCGGCACCGGCGGGACCGTGCCGGAGCACCTCGTGCTCGTCGGCGGCGGGGCGTCCGACCTCGCCGAGCTGGCGCAGCCGGTCGAGCGCGGACTGCTCATCCCGGCACTGTCGCTCCACGGCAGCTGGGTCGTCGGCCGCCGCGGGGCCGCGATGGCGGAGGGCGTCCGCCTCATCCGCGACGGCCGGCCGGCCGGGGCCGCGCCCAACCTGACCGTGCTCTTCGAGCCGCTCGAGCTGCTCGCCCGCGTGCAGGCCCTCACCGCGCGCCAGCGCACGGTCCCGCCGCCGCTGCTGCGCTCGGCCCGCACCGCGTCGGCCACCGTCGCGCCCGCCCTGCGGGCGGCCGGCGGCATCCACGTCGCCTAGAGCTTGAGGATCGCGATCGTGTTCAGGACGAACAGGATCGCGAAGAGGATCGTCCAGCGATCGAGGTTCTTCTCCATCAGCGACCCGCCGGAGCTGCCTCCGGCGACGCCGACGCCGAACGCGCCGGACATGCCGGCGTCCTTCCCCGAGTGCAGGAGCACGAGGAAGATGAGGACGATGGCGATGAAGACCTGGGCGACGGAGAGGATCGACTCGAGCATCGGCAGTCAGGGTACTAAGGCGGTCCCTTGATGGCGCTCTCCGCCGCGTCGACCGCCGTCCGGGCGTCCTCGAGCGTGCGGTGGGCGAACACGGTCGCGTCCGAGTACTGCTGGGCCGTGATCAGGCTCAGGTCGTACGCCTTCCACTCCTCGATCGCGTTGCGCCACGCGACCTCCGACTCCACGATCGCGTTCAGCCGGTGGTTGATCGCGTTCTGGCGCGCGGTGAACTGGACGATCCCGTACGTCTGCCACCAGCTGAGGAACTCCTCCGCGGTGTCCATCGCATCCGGGTAGCGCGGCCAGTCCACGCCGGCGTAGGTGCTGAACACCCAGAAGTCGAGGAAGCCCGAGACGCGGTAGGTCGAGATCCCGGCCTGACCGCGTACAGGGTCCCAGGCGTCCTGGATCGGCTCGATCGCGCCGGCGGCGACGGAGGACGGGATCGCCTGGCCGGTGCGGTGGTGCTGGTAGAGCAGCGCGAACGTGAGGGCGTCCGCCATGTCGAAGAACGCGCGGTTGGCCATCGCGAGGCCGATCTCGGCGCACAGGTCCATCCGCCAGCCGGGCTCGGTGCACCCGCCCGCCGCCGGCGGGAGCGCCCCCGGGCCGGGAGCGGGCGCGGCGGGAGCCTGGACCGTGAACGGCCGGCCGGCGCGGCAGTTGTTGCGCTCGCGGCGCTCGCGGACGCGCCGCGCCACGTCCGCGCAGGCGATCAGGTGGTAGGTGCCGGGGGCGAGCCCGGTCGCCCTCAGCCGGGTCTCCGAGCGCCGCCGCCGCTTCCCCCGGATCGCCCTCACCCGCTTCCGGCCCAGCGCGCTGTCGCTCCGGTCGCGACGCCCGTCCTGGGAGAGGAAGAAGCCGAGCCGGGTGCGGCGCGCGCGCCGCGCGCCACGGTTCACGACGGCGGCCTCGGCGGAGAGGGACAGGTCGCACCCGCCCGCCGCGCAGCTCACGGTCAGCCCGGCCACCTGGACGC
>JBOGYU010000815.1:0-1714 GCA_050696935.1 Solirubrobacteraceae bacterium
CACAAGACCCGGCGCCGGCACCTGCGTGCCCGCTCGTCCAGGCCGGAGGCCCAGGACCGGCAAGCTCGCGCCTCTCGTGCTGCCGGTCGCCCACGTTGTATGTTGCCGAGGGGTCCTGCGGTCACGCGCCGCCGGGAGCCAGCGGGTTCAGGGCATAGTTGCTGGTCGGTGTATAGGCATTTGCTGCCGTATGGACCATCGTTGAATTGACCGGCGCTCGCCGCCGCCGGGAGGGTCGCCTGGGCAGGACTCGTCCAGGAGGAGACCCGGTGCCTCGGCGACCGCGGGGACCGCGGACGAGGTAGCCCTCGTAGAGCAGCCTGTTGACCAGGTGCTACGCCGTTCCCAGCTTGAGGTCGCCCGCGCCGGCGATCTCCTTGACGCCGACCGGGTGAGGCGCGACGCGGACGTACTCGAGGATCGCCAGACCGCGCGACAGGCCCTGGATGTGGTCCGTGGGGGGGAGCGCCGGGTTGGCGTGCTCGGGACCGCCCACCGGCTCCTCGCCGGTGAGCCAGCTGCGCATCCCGAGGCCGAAACCCCGGGCGCAGTTGATCGTGGTGCCGTTGAGCGAGACGAAGCCGCGCACGAGGCTGCGCGTGCGCGGGTCGTAGTCCAGCGTCGTGGTGCCGCCCCCGACCCCGGGGGTCGTACTAGGCGGCCGGGCCGACTGGGAGCCCCCACGCGGCGCGGAGGCGCTGCTCGGAGTGCTGGCCGGCGGCGTGCTCTTCGGCGCGATCCGGCGGTCCGAGCTCTGGGGTGACCTCAACACCGTCCGTCACCCCGAGCTCGTCGCGACGGTGGGCGTCGCCTCGTGCGCGGCCGCCGCCGGGCTGTTGGCGCTCGTGACGCCATCAACCGAACGGCCGGGCCGAGCAGCGGTTGCCCGGGCGGCCGTTCCGGCGGTCGCGGGGGTGATCGTGGCGGTGGCCATGGACCGCAACCGCCTGTCCACCAGCATCCAGTTGCGGCCGGGGGTGTTCGGCGATCCCTTCCGGGCGGGTGGGATCTCCTCGGGCGCGCCGGCGCTCGGCTGGACCCCGCTCCGCTCGGGACCACCGGCCTGCTCGTCGCCCAACTCGCGGTGCTCCTGGCCGGATACCTGGCGGGCGCCGTCGTGCTGGCGCGGCGCGTCCCGCGGAGAGCCCGTAACGCGAAGTGGCTGTCAGGCTCGACGCTTCGGGCGAGGGCTCGAGCGCTACGAAGCGATCAGCTAACCGCCGGAGCGATCTGGCGTCACGATACGACCGTGCAGGCAGCGCTAGACGACGCGTTCCGGAATCCGTCGGGCGCCGCCCGCTGAGCCTGGCGGCTGTCGAGCGACCGTCCCGAACTCTCGTTCCTCGATCGTCGCGTGTGTGGCGTCAGACGAGCAGGACGATGACGATGATGATGACGACGACGGCGATGGCAGCGATGCCGATGTTGCGGGTGGTCATGGGGCGCCTCCCAAGGGTTGGAGCACCGGGCCCGCCGAAAGGGTGCCCGGGCAGCCCGACCCTATTGGGTGTCGGTACTCGGTTCGCCGGAGCCTCGGTGGGTTCAGAGTCGTTCGCGTACCGGGGGCGGGTCGGCTCATAGCCGCTCGAGATCGACCGAGAGGCACGTTCCGCTGACAAGGAGCAACCGCGCGCGCAGCCCTCGCACGCGCCACTCGCCGCGCGGCCGACCCGACACGATCGCCTCCACCAGCTCGCGCGGCGCGATCGCCGCG
>JBOGYU010000816.1:0-1712 GCA_050696935.1 Solirubrobacteraceae bacterium
GAGCGGCGCCGGGCGGCGGGAGCGGCGACCTCGGCGCGCACCGGCGCATCCGGGCGGGCCGAGCGGGAGCGATCTGCGGTGAGGTGGCGGGCTTGCGTGACGAGGATGGGAAGCACCGGAGGGCTCCTTTCTGAATCGATCTAGACTTGATCGATACAGTACCGCCCCGCGGCCATTTGTCAACCCCTCGTCACAGATCCGTCACGAACCGCGCGAAACCCCTGGCGGGGTCAGACCCCTTGAGCGGCGGCGACTCAGGGGGTCAGACCCCTTGAGTGGCGGCGACTCAAGGGGTCAGACCCCTTCAGGTCGGGGGCTCGCGCCAGCCTCCCGTCTCGCCTCGGTACAGTCCGTGGCCGGTGAGGGCGAGGCGAGCGGTGCGGGCGAGGATCTTCGCGTCGAGGCCGAGGGAGGCGTGCTCGATGTACCAGAGGTCGAGCTCGATGCGCTCGTGCCAGGGCAGCGACGCGCGGCCGTTGACCTGGGCCCAGCCCGTGATCCCGGGAAGCGCGTCGAGCCGCCGGCGCTGGCGGTCGCTGTAGCGGTCCACCTGGACCTGGACGGTCGGTCGCGGGCCGACGAGCGACATCTCTCCCCGCAGCACGTTGATCAGGTTCGGCACCTCGTCGAAGGACGTGCGCCGCAGCCACGCGCCGAGCCGGGTGATCCGCTCGTCGCCCTCGTCGACCGCCAGCCCGGCGCCCATCGTCTCCGCGCCGCTGACCATCGTGCGCAGCTTGTAGAGCTCGAACGCGCGGCCCCCGAGGCCCACGCGCCGCTGCCGGTACACCGGGTGGCCGTGCGTTTCCAGCCGGATCGCCACCGCCGCCACGGCCAGCACCGGCCCCACCGCGACCAGGGCGCCCGCGGCGAGTACGAGGTCGAGCGCCCGCTTGCGCCGGGAGCGCAGGTAGCCGGTACCGCTCACCGCGTGCCCTCCGCCGCCTCCCAGCCGGCCTCGGTGCCGTGGCGCAGCCAGTCGTAGAGCCCGGCGGCCAGCGCCGCGGTGGTCAGGACGTAGTAGCGCGCCAGGAGCAGCGGCCGGGCCCGCGACCGCCCGCCCGCCACAGCCGCCGCCACCACGGCGGCCTGCACGGCCGCGGCGCCCACGTACCCCCGCCTCCGCCACAGCAGCGAGAGCGTCGCGACCGCGGCGAGCAGGTGCAGCAGCGGCGCCGCGTAGCGCAGCACCCGGTGCGAGAGCACCATCAACGCGTACAGCGGCCCGTAGCCGCGCGGGTCGAGCATCCCGCCGCGCAGCAGGATCGGCCATGCGTGGCTCATCATCCGCCGCTTGCGCGCCCACTCGCCCTCGATCGTGGGCACCATCTTCTCCGTCGCCCGCGCCCCAGGCACGTACACCGCCCGCCAGCCGCGCTTGACCAGGTTGAACGGGAACGACAGGTCGTGGCCCATGATCGGGTCGACCTCCAGGTAGGCCTCCGGTCGCACCGCGTAGATCGCGCCGTTGCCGCCCGTGACCGAGGCGAGCGCCGACTCGTGCTCGCGCAGCCACATCTCGTAGCGCCAGTACAGCCCCTCCTGGTTCGTCCCCGCGTCCCCGACGAACCGCACCTGGCCGCAGGCGTAGCCGACCTCCGCATCGGCGAAGGCCGCCGCCAGCTGCGCGAGCGCGTCCGGCTCCCACGCCGCGTTGGCGTCCGTGAAGGCCAGCAGCTCGCCGCTCGCGGCCCGCACCGCCGCGTCCTGGG
>JBOGYU010000817.1:0-1703 GCA_050696935.1 Solirubrobacteraceae bacterium
CCGTCGCTCCGACCGGCTCCGCCGGCCCCGGCCCGCGGCGGCCGGTGAGCGCCGTCCCGGCTGACAGAAAGGTACGCTCACGCGGTTGAGCGAGCCGCCGTCAAGCCTGCGTCGATCCTTCCGGGCAGACCGCAGCGCGCCGGGGAAGGCTCGCGGCGCCCTGCAGGCCTTCCTCAGCGATCTCGGCGCCGATCCGCACTCGCTGGCCGACGTGCTGCTCGCCGTCTCCGAGATCGTCACCAACTGCGTGGTGCACGCGTACCGCGACACGACCGGCGGCGCGGTCGCAGTCGAGGCCCATCACCGTGGTGACACGCTGCTGCTCTCGGTCGCCGATCGGGGCAGCGGGATGGCGCCGCGGCACGACAGCCCGGGCCTTGGGCTCGGACTGCCGCTCGTGGGCCGGATCGCCGAGCGCGTGGACATCGTCGCCCCCTCGGACGGGGGCACGGAGGTCACGATGCGGTTTGCCCTGAATCGCGAAACGGCAGGTGATCGATGAGGCCGACGAGCTCGAACGCCCGCCGCACCTCCTCCCCCGCGCCGACGATCGACAGGTCCCAGCCGTCGCGCTGGCTCGCCAGGAACGCGTCGAGCACGAGGTGTACCCCGGTCGAGTCGATGAAGTCCAGGCCCGTGAGGTCGAGGACCAGGTCGACGCGGTCGGCCTGAGCGCGCTCGAGCACCTCCTGCACCTGCGGCGCGGAAAGCAGGTCCAGCTCCCCGCGCGGCCGTACGACGACAGACCCGCCGTCCGGCCGCTCGACCACGACCTCGAAGACCGAGTCCTCGTCCACGAGGGGCCGAGTCTACTCAGCGGAACCCGCGCCGGCTGAGCTCGATCACGCGCGCGGCGTTCTCGGCCGTCACGAACTCCGGCCCGGTCGGGACCAGCCCGCCGCTCGCGGGGAAGAGCAGGTGGCGGGCGCGCTCGGCGAGCAGGATGATCGGGAGGTAGCCCTGGAGGTACGGCTGCTGGTCGACGGCGAACAGCATGTCCCCGTCGCGCACCGCCTCGAGCACCTCGGGCGAGAGGTCGAACGTCGCCAGCCTGACGCTGTCGAGCGCGCCGCCCGCGCGCAGCGCCGCGAGCGCGGGGGCCGCGCCGCCGGGGCCGAGGGTGAGGATGCCGTCGATCCCGCCGCTCGCGACCGCCTCGGCGATCCGGCGCTGCGCCTCCGCGGGGTCCTGCACGTCGACCGCGAGTTGGCGGGAGCGGCCGCCGGAGCGGCGCAAGCCGGCGGCGAACGCGCGGCAGCGCAGGTCCAGCCCGGCGTTGCCGACCTCCTGGTTGACGCAGATCGCGTTGCGCACCCCCTCCTCCGCCATCCTGCGGCCGCTCTCGAGCCCGGCGCGCCACTCCGGCTGGCCGACGTGCGCGTCGATGCCCAGCGCGCGGAACTCGTCGCTGCCGGAGTTGATGGAGATGACGGGGATGCCGTCGCGCACCGCGCGCCGGATCGCCGGCGCCAGCGCAGGGACGTCGGGCAGCGAGACCACCAGGCCGTCGAGCCTGTCGCCGATCGCCTCGTCGATCAGGCGGCGCATCCGCCGGACGTCGTAGGTGTCGGGCGCGCGGTAGGAGACGGCGACGCCGGTCTGGCGCGCCGCGTCGTCCACGCCGCGCTTGACGATCGCCCAGAAGGCGTCCGACGCCTGGCCGTGGCTGACCACCGCGATCCGCGCCGCGGCGACGCGCAGGC
>JBOGYU010000818.1:0-1698 GCA_050696935.1 Solirubrobacteraceae bacterium
GCGCTCATCCGCTCGGCGGCCTGGACGCTCCGGCAGCCGCCGAGCCGGCCCGACGTGCGCGACACCTGGCTGTTCCACCTGGCGCCGGGCCTGCTGCTCGTCGCGGCCGTCGGTGCCCTGGCCTTCGTCCCGTGGGCGCCCGGCTTCCGGGGCGTCGACCTCTCGACCGGCGCGATCGCGTTCCCGGCGGCGCTTGCCTACGTGACGCCCGCGATCTTCATGGCCGGATGGGGCGCCGGGCGGCCGCTCGCGGTGGTCGGCGGCTTTCGCTGGCTGGCGCTGATGCTCGCCTATGCGATGCCGCTCGCGATGGTCGTCACCGCCGTCGCCGCGCCGGCAGGCTCGCTGCGCCCCGCGGACATCGTGGAGGTCCAGCACGCGGTGCCGATGGCGCTCGCGCAGCCGCTCGCGCTGGCGCTGTGGCTGCCGGCCGTGGCCGCCGTGTGCTTCCTGCCGCCGTTCGACCTGCCACAGGCGGGCAGCGAGCTGGGCGGGGGCGCGTTCGCCGAGTACAGCGGGCTGGACGCCGCGCTGGTCGCGCTCGCCCAGAAGGTCCTCGTGGTCGCGGTCTCGGGCATGACCGCCGTCCTGTTCCTGTCGGGCTGGCACGGGCCGCTGCTGCCGCCGGCGCTCTGGATGGCGCTCAAGACCCTGGCCGTCGCCGCGCTGCTGCTGTGGGCGGGCCGGCGGCTGCCGCGGCTGGAGATCGACCGCGTGCTCTCGCTTGCGTGGAAGGTCGCCAACCCGCTCGCCATCCTCGCCATCGTCTACGCAGGGCTCATCACCCTGCTCTTCTACCGATGAGCGACCTCGCCACCGCCCTCGTCTTCTGGCCCGCGGCCGCACTGATGCTGGTGACCGGCCTCTACGTGTTCATCACCAGCTCGATGGCCCGCGCGGGCCTGCTGCTGCTCGCCGCGCTCGGCATCGAGGGGCTGATCTTCCTGGCGCTGGCGAGCGAGTTCCTGGGCGTGCTGCAGCTGCTGATGATGAGCGGCGAGATGGTGATCATGGTCTTCTTCATGGTCATGTTCATGCCCGACCCCGGCGGGCTGATGGGCATGGACATGGTCCATGACAAGCGCCGCTCCGCCGCGGTCGCCGCCGGGGTGGGCATCGCGCTCGCGGTCGTCGCCGTGCTGACCGATTGGCCGGCGCGGGTGGTGGGGACCGACGCCCCGGACGTCCGCGCGATCGGCTTCGAGGTGATGGGCCGCTCGATGGTCACCTTCCTGTTCGCGGCGATGACGATCCTGTTCGCGATGGTCGGCGGCGTGCTGCTGTCCAAGCACGGGGGGCGGTACGGGTGATCTCCCTTCCCGTCGTTCTCGCCGTCGCGGGCGTGATGTTCGGCATCGGGCTCTACGGGGCGCTCGGCCAGACGAACGCGATCATGGTGATCATGGGCGTCGAGCTGATGCTCGGCGCCGCGATGCTCAACGTCGTCGGCTTCCTGCGGTACGCGCATCCCGAGGCGACGAGCGGGGCGTTCTTCGTGCTGGTCGTGCTGACGCTGATGGCCGTTGAAGCCGCCGTCGGCTTCGCGCTCGTGATCAGCGCGTTCCGCCACTCGCGCACCGCCGAGGTCGACGACCTGACGGAGCTCAAGGGCTGATGGCGGCGGTGCTCTGGCTCGCGGTCGCCCTGCCGGCCGTCGCCGCCGTCGTGGCGCGCGTCGCGCCGCGCACCGCCATCGCG
>JBOGYU010000819.1:0-1694 GCA_050696935.1 Solirubrobacteraceae bacterium
CTTGCCGGCGCTCGCGGTTCGCCCGCTTGCGCCGCGGGCGCTCGCTGCGGCGCTCGGACCGCGGCGGTTGCGTGGAGCCGGCCTGCCGCGACTCCGGCGGGCCCGAGGTGTCGAGCTGGAGCGGCGGCGGGGCCGGCGCCTCGCCCACGCCGTCCAAGAGCGCGAGCACGGCCCCGCCGAGGACCATGCAGGCGGCGAGGGTCAGGGCGTAGCGGCGCATCGTCTCCGAGCCGACGTTCCCCGCGCCCGGTGAATGCCGAGTGAGAGCTTCATGAGAGATCTCTCATGCGGCGAACCGCTGCAGCTGCGCGGCCAGATCCTCGAGCGCCGGCCGGTCGGCGGGCGCAGGCTCCAGGCAGGCGTCGATCGCCTCCACCAGGGCCGGCGGCAGGCGCCCGTTCGCCGCGGCCGACGGCGCCGCGCCGACGAGCTGCGGGTAGCCGGCCTCGCGCTGGTCGTCCGTGTCCCAGGTGCCGGACGGCCCTGAGTCGTCGGTCCAGGACCCGTCGTCGTCGAATGCCGCCTCCCCGGTGGCCGCCTCGTAGAGCACGGTCCCTAGGCCCCACACGTCCGCGGGCGGGCCCAGCTCGCCGCCGGCTGCCTGCTCCGGCGAGAGGTTGCACCAGGTCCCGACGCCCGGCCGGTAGCGCCCCGGCGGCCGCGCCAGCGAGAGGTCGATCAGCTTCGCCCGGCCGCCGTCGGCGACGACGTTGGAGGGCTTGACGTCGAGGTGCAGGAGGCCGCGCCCGTGCAGGTAGCGCAGTGCCGACGCCAGGTGGATGCCCAGCCAGGCGACCTCCTCCGGCGGCAGCCCGTCCGGATGGCGATCGACGAGATGCGCGACGGTCTCGCCGTCGAGCGTCTCCATCACGACGGTCAGCTCCGGCTCGGTCAGCAGCTCGTAGCCGCGGACGATGTGCGGGTGGGTGAGCGCGAGCAACAGGCGGCCCTCGTGCTCGAGCGCCGCGCGCGCCCGCTCGTCCTCGCGCCGATCCGGGCGCAGCGCCTTGGCCACGCACGAGCACGCGCGCTCCTCGCTCCAGACCTCGAAGGTGTCGAGTCGCCGGGTGCGGGCGAGGTGCTCGATCACCCGGTAGCCGGGGGCGATCAGGCTGCCAGTCGCGACCATGCGCCCCCCGTCCCCGTGAGCACCGCGGGCGCACCGCGCTCGACCACGCGGCCCTCGTCCAGCACGACGACCTCGTCTGCCGCGGCGGCCAGCGTGAGGTCGTGCGTGATGAGGAGCGTCGCCCGGTCGGCCATCAGCCGGCGCAGCGGGCCGAGCAGCCGGCGCGACGCGTCGGCGTCCAGCCCCGAGGACGGCTCGTCGAGCACGAGCACCGGCGCGTCCTGCAGCAGCGCGCGCGCCATCGCCACGCGCCTGCGCTGGCCGCCGGAGAGGGCACGGCCGCGCTGGCCCACGCGCGTGCAGATGCCCTCCGGCAGCTCGTCCTCCAACCCGGCGGCCGCGGCGGCGTCCAGCGCGTCGCGGACCTCCTCCTCGGTGGCGTCCGGACGCCCGTAGGCGACGTTCTCGCGCACCGTGCCGTCGAACAGCGGCGCGTCCTGCAGCAGTAGCGCCACGTGCTCGCGCAGCGAGCGCAACGTCACGTCGCGCACGTCGTGGCCGTCGAGCCGCACCGAGCCCGCGTCCGGGTCGGCGAACCGCAGCACGAGCTTGGCCAGCGTGGACC
>JBOGYU010000820.1:0-1686 GCA_050696935.1 Solirubrobacteraceae bacterium
GGCCGACGGCGAGCGGGCGGCGCTGCTGGACGCGCTGGCGGTGTTGCGAGAAGGCGCCGTGGCGTGAGGGCGGCGCGCTACGTCGCGGCGGTCGACTCCCACACGGAGGGGATGCCGACGCGCGTGGTGACCGGCGGCGTCGGCCCGATCCCCGGCGCCACGATGCTGGAGCGCAAGCTGCACTTCGAGGCCCACATGGACGACCTGCGGCTGCTGCTCATGCGCGAGCCGCGCGGTCACTCGGCGATGTCCGGCGCCATCCTCCAGCCCCCCACTCGCGACGACGCCGACTGGGGCGTCCTCTTCATCGAGGTCTCCGGCTGCCTGCCGATGTGCGGGCACGGGACGATCGGCGTGGCGACCGTGCTGGTGGAGACGGGCATGGTCGCCGTGGCCGAGCCGGAGACCGTGGTGCGGCTGGACACGCCCGCCGGGCTGGTCGAGGCGCGCGTGGCGGTGGAGGGCGGCCGGGCGCGCGGCGTGACGCTGCGCAGCGTGCCGTCGTTCCTGCTCGAGCGCGACCGCCGGGTGGGCGACGTGGTCTGCGACATCGCGTTCGGCGGCAACTTCTACGCGATCGTGCCGGCTCCCGTGGAGGTCGCTCCGGAGCACGCGGACGAGCTCGTGGCGCGGGGGCTGGCGATCATGCGCGCGATCAACGCCGACGCGCCGCCGGTCCATCCCGAGGACCCGCGGATTGCGGGCTGCCGGCACGTGATCTTCCACGCGCCGGGCGTCGACGGGGCTCACGCCCGCAACGCGACCGCGATCCACCCGGGCTGGCTCGACCGCTCGCCGTGCGGCACCGGCACATCGGCTCGGATGGCCGCGCTGCACGCGCGGGGGGAGCTGGCGCTGGGCGAGCCGTTCGTCAACGAGTCGGTGATCGGGACGCGGTTCACCGGTCGGCTGGTGGAGGAGACGCGCGTGGGCGGGGTGGCGGCGGTGGTCCCGGAGATCACCGGCCGGGCGTGGGTGACTGGGATGGGGCAGTACCTGCTGGACGCCGAGGACCCCTTCCCGGCCGGCTTCGCCCTGTGAGGGAGGTCGCGGTCGTCGGCGCCGGGATCGTAGGCGCGGCGACGGCCCGCGAGCTGGCCGTGCGGGGAGTCGACGTGATCCTGCTCGACGCGGGCGAGGTCTCCGGCGGCACCACCGGGCTGGGCGAGGGCAACGTGCTGTGCTCGGACAAGGACGCCGGGCCGGAGCTCGACCTGTGCGTGCACGGGCTGGCGATGTACGACGAGCTCGAGGAGCGGCTGGGCGATGAGGCGAGGATCCGGCGCAAGGGCGCCCTGATCGTGCACACCGACGAGGCGACGTGGGCGGCGGAGCCGGCGCGGCTCTCGCGCCTGGCGGCCGACGGCGTGCCCGGCCGGCCCGTGGCCGCGGACGAGGTCGCCGCGCTCGAGCCGGAACTGACCGGCCCGGTGGCGGGAGCGAGCCACTTCCCGGCCGACCTCCAGTGCGACCCGCGGGAGATCACCCGCGCCCTCGCCCGCGAGGCCGCTGCGGCGGGCGCGGAGGTCCGCACGGGTGCGCGCGTGGAGGCGCTGAGCCGCGCGGCCGCGCCGGCGGGCACCGGCGGTCGGACGACTCCGGTCGGCCCCGTCGCGGCCGGTGGCCGCGTCGACGGCGTCGTCCTCGCCGGCGGCGAGCGGATCGCGGCCGGCGCGGTCGTCGTCG
>JBOGYU010000821.1:0-1674 GCA_050696935.1 Solirubrobacteraceae bacterium
GTCGCGGCCGCCGGCAAGACCGGCGGCGACGCGGCCTTCGTCGGCGCCGACCTCGCCGACGAGGAGGCCTGCGCCGCCCTCGTGGCCATGGCCGTCGAGCGGTTCGGCGGGCTCACCGTGCTGGTCAACAACGCCGCCGCCGGCACTGGTGGCGACGGGCCGGTCACCGACCTCGGCACGCGGTCCTGGGAGGCGATCGTGCGCGTCAACCTCACGGCGCCGATGTGGCTCTGCCGCGCCGCCATCCCGCACATGATCGAGGCCGGGCACGGCGCGATCGTGAACGTCTCCTCCCGCCAGGGCGAGCGGGCGAGCCCCGGCCTCGCCGCTTACATCGCAAGCAAGGGCGGGCTGAACGCGCTCACCCGGTCGCTCGCGGTCGACTACGCCGCGCACAACATCCGCTGCAACGCGATCAGCCCCGGCTACGTACTCAACGAGCGGCGCGACGCCGACCTGTCGGGCGAGCGGCGCGCCCGCCTCGAGGGCATGCACCTCACCCGGCTCGGCCAGGCGGCCGACGTGGCCCACGCCGCCGTGTACCTCGCCAGCCGCGAGTCGGAGTTCGTGACCGGCGTCAACCTGGCACTCGACGGCGGGAGCAGCGCGGCGCGCGGTCTCGTCCTCGGCTGATGCACCCCCGGATCTCGCTCAGCGCGATCTCCACGTACGAGTGGTCGCTCGACCAGGATCTCGCCTTCTACGCCGAGGCCGGTATCACCAACGTGGGGGTCTCGCTCGTGAAGCTCGAAGCCGCGGGGTGGGACGCGGGCGCGCGCCGGGTAATGGAGGCGGGTCTGCGGGTGACGAACCTCATCGGCCTCGGGCCGTTCCAGCTCGACGCGCCGGCGAAGTGGAGGCAGCAGCGCGACCGTGTGCACCGCGCCCTCGACGCCGCCGAGGCGGTCGGAGCCGAGTGTGTCGTGTTCACGACCGGGCCCGCGGGCCGGCTCGCGTGGGAGGAGGCCGCCGACGCCCTCGAAGCCGCGCTGGCACCGGCGCTTGAGGAGGCGCGGCGGCGCGGCATCGCGTTCGCGCTCGAGCACACGAACTCGCTGCGGGTCGACGTGGGCTTCGTGCACACACTTCGCGACGTGGTCGACCTGGCTCGTCGCCTCGGCACCGGCGTGTGTATGGAGATCAACGCGTGCTGGGCCGAGCGCGCCCTCGCCGACACGATCGGTGGCGGCGCCGACACCCTTCGGCTCGTGCAGGTCAGCGACTTCGCGGTGGGCACGCTGACGACGCCCGACCGCCTGGTACCCGGCGACGGCGACATCCCCATCGAGCGGATCCTCGGCCAGGTGCTCGCCGCCGGCTACGACGGCTGCTTCGACCTCGAGCTGATCGGGCCCCGGATCGCCGAGGAGGGCTACCCGAGCGCGGCTCGCCGCAGCATCGAGCGCCTGAGCGACATGCTGACCGCGCTCGACGCCTGACGGCGGCGCCCTGCGCGACAATCGCGTCCGTGATCGTCGACTGCGCGCTGTACCAGGACGGCGAGCGCCAGCCAGGCAGGCTCTCGCTCGACGACGTCCCCGCCGCCTGTCACCGCGACAACGCGTTCGTCTGGATCGGGCTCTACGAGCCGACCGAGCAGGAGTTCGACGCCGTCCGGCGCGAGTTCGAGCTCCACGAGCTCGCGGTGGAGGACGCCATCAACGCCCACCAGCG
>JBOGYU010000822.1:0-1672 GCA_050696935.1 Solirubrobacteraceae bacterium
GCCGCCACCGGCGCGGTCGTCGCCCGCCGGCGCCGCGCGCAGCGCGACTACGACCCCGACGAGCTGCGCGAGCGGCTCCACCGCCGGCTCGCCGAGGCGGCGCCCGACGGTCACCGCTGACCCGTGCAACCGCCTACCGGGCGGCCGGCTCGCGCTCGGGCTCGCGCACGAACCGCCGCGGGTGCTCGAGCGCCGCCTCCTCCTCCGGCGCGGTGAAGCGCGGGGAAGTCGCGAGCGCCGACCCGACGCCCGCCGCGGCGAGCTGGGCGACGGCCCAGCCCGTGCCCTTCAGGCGCGGGAAGGCCGCGTGGTCGACCGACGGGCGCCCGGGCCCGGCCTCGGCGATCGCCAGCATCGCGGCGGCGATCACCAGCGGGTACTCGTAGCCGTTGTTGGTCACCCACGGCCCGTTCTTCGCGTGGGCCTTGCGGATCGCCGTGATCATCGTGCCGGAGATCAACGTCGACGCGAGCGGCGTCAGCGCCCCGAGCGTCAGCAGCGCCCCGCCGGTGGCCTCCGCCACACCGGCGGCGGTGGCGTGGCGGCGGCCGGGCCGCAGCCCCAGCGACTCGAAGAAGCCGCCGGTCCCCTCCAGGCCGTGGCCCTGGAACCAGCCGAACAGCTTCTGCGTGCCGTGCCCGATGAACAGCGGTCCGAGGACTCCGCGGATGACGACCCTGCCGAGCTCCATGACTGCCTCCCGTTTCGTTCGTTGCCTGCACAACGAGTCTGCTCACCGGATCTGGAGTCGAAACCTCTCCAGAGGGCCCCGCTGGCGCTGCGCGGGAGGACCGGATCGAGGCGGCGGTGTTCCAGACGCTTCGTAGGCCGCCCCGCGTGCACACCCTTCGTCGCGCGGACGTGGCTGGGGGCCGGTCCGTCGGCATGCCCTCCCGGCGCAGCGCTCGCAGACACCGCCCCGCCCTCCGACACAGCCCCTGCTGCCTCGCGCCCGAGCGCGCCGGGGAGGCCACGCCGCGGACCGCCCAGTCTTCCGATCATCGTTCGTTGCGTCTTCTCCTTGGCCAGCCTCGGGAGGAGGCACAGCCGCGGCCGGCGAGGGTACGGGCTGCCGTGACAAGTCGCGATCGGAGACTCCGGTCCCGGATCCTCGTCCCCGGTCTCCGTCGTCCTTCCCGGCCGGGACCTGCGTCTCAACGATCGCTGCGCTTCGCGCTCCCGGGCTCACCCTCCGGCCGCTCGCGACGCCGAGTCTGGGCGAATGGCCGTCCGTGTTGCGCGGCTCGTTCCGAGTGGTCGGCGTGGTGCGCGACGCGGGGCCGTCGCTGTCGCCTCCACGCGCGAAGGGAGCAGCGGCGGTCCTCGGCTTCCGTGTAGAAGGACGGCTGTCGAGATGCATGGAAGGGAGCAGCGACAGCGTCGCTGCTGCATCTGCCTCGTTGCGGTAGCGCAGACGACGTAAGGTCCTACTCCGCCAGCGCTGCCGCAATTTGTCCAACTCAGCAGCGCGCGGCTGGTCGGGTCGAGGCGCCGACACTGCTGCCTTCGGCGAGGAGCAGCGGTCTCGACCGACGCGCTTGCTGCTGTCGGATAGGCCCGGGCGCATTGCTGCGCCCGGGCCCTCCTAAGAACCGGACATGCACCTTTCAGCGCATCCGGCTCAAGCAAGCCGGTGAAGGTCCGGTGGCGCGACGTCGTACGATCAGCTCAC
>JBOGYU010000823.1:0-1668 GCA_050696935.1 Solirubrobacteraceae bacterium
CCCGCCGGCCGACCTGCGCCCGCATGGCGCCGAGCAGCGCCGCGGCGTCGCGAGGCTCCAGGCCCAGCCGGCGGGCGACGAGGTTGGCGAACCGAGCGCTCACGCGGCGCGGATTCTGGCATCCTGGGCGGCATCCGCGGCCGACTCGCCGTACTCGCCCTCGTGCTCGCCGCCGCGCTCGCCGTGCTGCTGGCCGGATCGCCCGGGCGGGAGGCGCGGATCGGCCTGGCCACCCATATGCAGTGGTCGGGCGAGCCGATCCGGTTGCAGGTCGCGGCACTCCGCGATGGAGGCGTGCGCTGGATCCGCGAGGACTTCACGTGGGCGGCGATCGAGCCCACGGAGGGGAGCTTCGACTGGCGCGGTCCCGACGCGCTGATGGCGGCCGCCGCCGCCGAGGGCGTCGACGTGCTCGCGCTGCTCGCCTACTCGGCGCCGTGGGCCGCCTCGGGGGACGACGAGCACTTCCCGCCCCGCGATCCCGCCGACTACGCGCGCTACGCGCGCGCGGTGGTGGAGCGCTACGGCGAGGGCGGCAGCTTCTGGGAGGGGCGCGACGACGTACGGCCCCTCCGGGCGGTGGAGGTCTGGAACGAGCCGTGGGGCCACTTCTTCTGGGAGCCCGACCCGGACCCGGCGGCCTACGCCGCCCTCGCCCGCGCCGCCGCGCGGGCGGTCCGCGAGGCCGGCGCGAGCGTGCAGGTCCTCGTCCCCGCCGACCTGCTCCAGGTGCGCACGGACGGCTCGATCGCGCCGTGGTTCGAGGCGCTGCTGGCCGCCGACCCGGACCTGCCCGAGCTCGTGGACGGCTGGACCGTCCACCCGTACCCCTCCCCGTTCGACCGCTCGCCGGCCGACTCGGACGCCGACCCGCGATTCGGCTACGGCCGCGTGGAGCAGGTGCACGAGATCGCCCGCCGGCACGACGTCGAGCGCCCGATCTGGATCACCGAGCTCGGCTGGAGCACCGCCCCCGAGCACGAGGAGTCCGTCAGCGAGGAGGAGCAGGCGGACTACGTCGCCATCGCGCTGGACCGCGCGCTCGGCGACTGGAGCGACTTCGTCGAGCGCATCTTCATCTACAGCTTCGACCGGTCCGGCGAGGCCGCGGACGACCTCCAGGCCCACTTCGGCCTGCGCCGGGCGGACGGCTCGTTCAAGCCGGCGTGGGAGGAGATCGCCGAGCGCGCCGGCCGTTGACGGCGCGGGCCGCGGTCCAGTACCGTCGCCCCATGCGCCGCGCCGCGCTCCTGTTGCCGCTGCTCGCGCTCGGCGCGGGCGCGACTGCGCTCGCGCAGGACGGTCCTTCCGGCGCGGCCGAGCCGGACGTCACGGCGCGCGAGGTGTTCCGGCTGACGGAGGGCTGCCGCCCCGGGGACGACCGGGTGACCATCCGCGTCAACCCATCCGGGACGCTGCTGGCGTCGGTGCGCGTGCACGTCGCCGGCCGCGAGGTGGTCCGGCTCACCGGCGTCGAGGGCCCGGCGAGCGCGACCGTGCGGATCCCGAGCGGCCCGACCCGCGTGACCGCCACGGGCGACACGCTCGGCGGCCAAGCGCTCTACCGCACGCGCATCTACGGCCGCTGCGCGGTGCTCCGCGAGGAGCGGCCGGTGATCGGCGGCGGCGAGGACTAGCGCTCCGCCTCCGCGCGCGTCGGCGGCGGGG
>JBOGYU010000824.1:0-1664 GCA_050696935.1 Solirubrobacteraceae bacterium
GGCGGGCGCTGCCCGAGGTGCGGCGGATCGGCCCGCTCGCGCGGAGCGAGGACTCCGCCGGGGTCGTCGGCGGGGACGTCGCGCCGCTGCTCGAGCCCGAGGCCGAGGTGTACGCCGCGCTCGTGCTCGGGGTTCGCGACTACGTGGAGAAGAACGGCTTCCGGCACGTGGTGATCGGGCTGTCGGGCGGGATCGACTCGACGCTGACGGCGCTGATCGCGGTCGACGCGCTGGGGCCCGACCGGGTGACCTGCGTGACCATGCCGTCGCGCTTCTCCTCCAGCGGGACGCAGGACGACGCGAAGGTGCTCGCCGCCAACCTCGGCGTCGAGCTGCTCGAGCTGCCGATCGGGGCCGCGATGGCGGTCTACGACGACCTGCTCAGCGAGGCGTTCGAGGGCCGCGAGCCGGACATCACGGAGGAGAACCTCCAGGCCCGCATCCGCGGCAACCTCCTGATGGCGCTCTCGAACAAGTTCGGCTGGCTCGTGCTGACGACGTCCAACAAGTCGGAGAACTCGGTCGGCTACTCCACGCTCTACGGCGACTCCGCCGGCGGCTTCGCGGTGATCAAGGACGTGCCGAAGACGCTCGTCTACCGGCTGGTCGACTTCCGCAACGCCCGCGACGACAGCCATCCGGTGCCCCGCTCCATCGTCGACCGCCCGCCGAGCGCCGAGCTGCGCGAGGACCAGCGCGACGAGGACTCCCTGCCGGACTACCCGACGCTCGACGCGATCCTCGAGGCCTACATCGAGGAGGACGCCGACCGCGAGCAGCTCGAGCGGGCAGGGCTGCCGCGGGAGGCCGTCGAGCGGGTGCTCTCGCTGGTCGACCGCGCGGAGTACAAGCGCCGTCAGGCCCCTCCGGGGATCAAGATCACGCCTCGCGCGTTCGGCCGCGACCGCCGGATGCCGATCACGAACGCGTACCGGCCGGGGCGACGGGGGCCGGTCGTGCTGTAGAACGTCAGCGCACCGCAATCGTCATCCGCACCAGCGCGCACAGCCGGCCCTGGTCGTCCGTGATGTCGACCTCCCACACCCACGTCGTGCGGCCGCGGTGGCGGCGGCGGGCGAGGGCGTGGATGGTGCCGTCGACGATCGGGCGCAGGAAGCTCGTCTGGTTGGACATGCCCTGCGCCGTCAGGCCCTCCTCGTGGACCACGAACCAGGTGGCCATGGACGCGATCGACTCCGCGATCGAGGCGAAGACGCCGCCGTGCACGAGCCCGCCCGGCTGGCGCAGGTCGTCGCGCACCTTCACCTGGGCACGCACCTCCTCCGCGCTCCACTCGAGCACCTCGAGGTCGTAGAGCCGGTCGAAGCCGACGGGAAACGGTTCAATCGGCGTGTCCACGGGGCGCGGCACACTACCCTCTCGTGGCCGGAATGAGCCCGCTCGACACGCTCGCCCCCGACCAGCGCGCCGTGCTGGAGCTGGTCCTGCGCCAGGGCCGCTCCTACGGCGAGCTGTCCGAGCTGCTCGCGATCCCGGAGCGGGACGTCCGGGCGCGGGCCGACGCCGGGCTGCGCGCGCTGGCCGGCGAGCCCGGCCCCGACATGGACAGCGGCCGGATCGCCGACTGGCTGCTCGGTCAGCAGCCGGAGGCGGAGGCGGAGCGAACGCGCGCCGCCGTCGGCCGCAGCCCGGTCGCGCGCGAG
>JBOGYU010000825.1:0-1663 GCA_050696935.1 Solirubrobacteraceae bacterium
GTTCCCGCACGAGCTGTCGGGCGGCGAGCGCCAGCGCGTCGCGCTCGCGCGGGCGCTGGCGGCCGACCCCGAGGTGGTGCTGCTCGACGAGCCGTTCGCCTCGCTGGACGCCGGGCTGCGCGAGGCGCTGCGCGAGGAGGTGACGCAGATCCTGCGCACCGCCGGCACGAGCGCGCTGCTGGTCACGCACGACCAGGCGGAGGCGCTCTCGCTCGCAGGCACGGTCGCGGTGATGCGCGCCGGCCGGGTGGAGCAGGTCGGCACGCCGGAGGAGATCTACGAGCGCCCGTCCTCGCGCTGGCTGGCCGAGTTCCTGGGCGAGGCGGACGTGCTGCCGGGCACGGCGGTCGGCGGCGTCGTGGACTGCGAACTCGGGCGCTTCGGCGCCGCTGCGGACCTGTCCGGTCGCGTGGAGGTGGTGATCCGCCCCGAGTCGGTGGCCATCGGCTCCGGCGCGGCGCGGGAGCCCGCCGCCCAGGCGCTGGTGGTGGGGCGCTCGTTCTACGGGCACGACCAGCTCGTGCACCTCGAGCTGCCGAGCGGGCTGCGGCTGCGCTCGCGCCGGCTCGGGTTCCCCGCCTGGCACCCGGGCGACCGGGTGCGGGTGTGGATCGACGGCCCGGTCAGCGCGCTCGAGCCGCACGATAGATAGCTCCGGATGCGGAGGCGAACAGCGGCTCGCCGTCGGCGTCCGGGCCGATGTGGGTGAGCTGCGGGACGGTGGCGCGCTCGCGCCGGACGCCGGCGGCGCGGCCGCCGGGGGTGGGCTTCAGCGTCCACAGGGCGCCCGAGCAGAAGTCGCCGTACAGGTAGCGGCCCTGGAGCCTCGGGATCGCCGTGCCCCGGTAGAGGTAGCCGCCGGTGACCGAGCAGCCGTCGTCGTGGGTGTAGGAGGCGACCGGCCAGATCAGCTCGCCGGTGGTGTCGAGCGCGTGCTCGCCCTCGGTCGGGCGGTCGCCCTCGAACGCGCTCCAGCCGAGGTTCTTGGGGGGCTCGTCGGGCTCGAGCAGGACGCGGTTGACCTCCTCCACGTCGTCCTGGCCGACGTCGGCGAGCCACAGCTCCCCGAGTGCCAGGTCGAACGAGAAGCGCCACGGGTTGCGCAGGCCGGTGAGCTCGATCCGCCAGCGCGGTCTTGGCGCGTCGACGTCGACGGAGAGGAGCTTGCCGAGCCGGTCCCGGGGGTCCTGGGCGCGCTGGTCCGGGTCGAAGGCACCGCCGCCGTCGCCGAGGCCGAAGTACAGGCGGCCGTCGGGCCCGAAGGCGAGCTGGCCGCCGTTGTGGTTCTCCTCCGGCTGGTCGGCGAACAGCAGCTCGCGCGTGAGCGTGCGGTCCTCGAACTCCGCCACCCGCGTGTCCCCCCGCTCGTCGCTCCAGTGCAGGTACAGCCGCTGGTTGGTCGCGAAGTCGGGGTGGAAGGCGACGCCGAGCAGGCCCCGCTCGGCGCCCGTGGTGACGTGCTCCGTGAGGTCGATGACCGTGGTGCGGCAGTCGCCGTGCAGGCGGATGACGCGGCCCGGCTGCTCGAGCACCCACAGCGCGCCGGGGTCGCCGGGCGCGGCGCCGGCGAAGGTCGGTCGGTTGAAGCCGGTCGCGATCCGCTCGACCTCGAAGTGGCGGGCCCGGCCCTCCTCGGTGGCGGGCGCGAGCGCGTCCACGTCCT
>JBOGYU010000826.1:0-1662 GCA_050696935.1 Solirubrobacteraceae bacterium
GCTCGGCGCCGCTCGACTCGGCGCGCGTCCGTGCCCTGGTCGCGGCGTGCGCCGCTACGCCGCCGCCCGCGTTTCCTTGAGCCCGGCGACGTGGAGCCGGTGGGCAACCTTGTGTGCGCTCTGCTCGCGCGTGGCGGCAGGGACGGCGTCGCCCCAGGCCGCGGCGGCCTCCTCGGCCAGCTGCAGGAGGTCGTCGAGGACGTCCGCGGACGGCTGGGTCTCGATCAGGCAACGCAGGCCGAAGCCGACGTGCCAGCGCTCGTCGCGCTCGACGCGCTCCACCCCCTCGCGCACCCCGGGAAGGGCGCCGTCGGCCAGATCGTCGAGCAGCGCGTGCTGCCCGGCATCGAAGACGACCCCCTCGAGCAGCATGTGGTAGAGGCTGACGCCCTCGCTCAGCCCGGTGCGCCCCGCGGCGAGCTCCGCGGCCATCGCCGGCAGCCGCTCCTCGAAGAGCTCGAGGAAGGCGGCCGGGACGTGGGCCCGGGCGGCGGCGCGCCGGTCGGCCGGGGTGGGTCCGGACAGTCCGAGCGCCTCGGCGGCGATGCGGTCGAAGAGCTGCGCGTGGCGCTGCTCGTCGCGGCGCTGGAGGAAGAAGACCCAGGCCATCAAGCTCTCCTGGGAGGCCAACGTCGCCCCCCTGGCTGCGTCGGCGAACGGCGTGAGGTGCTCGGCGACGGCGTCCTCGGCCACGCAGAAGCCGGCGAGGAGCGTGGTCAGGCGACGGCGACGCTCGGCCGGGAGCCCGGGCCACGCGCGGGCGTCCGGCGTGAAGTCGATGGCCATCGGATTCCACTGCAGGCGGGCGACGAGCCGGGAGAAGAAGTTGGGCCAGAAGCTGCGCTTGGCGAGGACGAAGTGCCCGCCAACCACGCGGTCCCAGAGCTGCCGGTCACCCATGCCAGCACCGTACCAAGCGCTCGGGGGCGATCCGCGTGCCCACGGTCGTGCCCCGTTCGAGCAGCTCCACCACGCGCTCGGGGTCACGCCCGCCGATCACCCACGTCTCGAAGCGCGCGCGCTCGAGCACCGCGGGCAGGTGCTCGTCGACGCCCTCAGCCCGCCCCGCGGCGCGCAGCGCAGCGAGCTCGGCGACGCTCAGGCGCGCGAGCGGCTCGCCTCGAGGCGGCCAGTCCGCAAAGAGGCCGTCGATTTCCTTCACCAGCACGAGGCGCCCGGCGCCGACCCGATCGGCAACCCATGCGGCGAGCGAGTCGGAGGTCACCTGCCACGACGCGGGCAGCGCGTCCAAGGGAAGGCCGGAGGGCAGCAGCACCGCGGTCTGCCCACCGGTGAGCTCGTGCGCCCGCGCGAGGTCGGCGAACCGCGCGGCACGCGGGATGAGCTCGCTGAGCAACCAGCCGAACTGCTCCATGCCGAGGACCGCCATGCGGTGCGAGGTCGCCGCGCGCAGTCCGAAGCGGCGGTCGGCTTCGCGCACGGCGTCGGCGAAGCCCGCGCCGCCGGGCACGACGAGCAGCGGATGGCGCCCGCCGAGCTCGCCGAGCGTGTTGCACAACGCCCGCAGCGCGTCGTCGCCGGCCCCGCGGCCGAGACCGCCGCCGACCTTGACGACGGTCAGCACGGCGCGCGCATGCGTGCCGCCAGCAGCGCCGCCAGCGCCGCGGCGGGCGCCACGTCCCCGCCGGTCGCGCCCCACGG
>JBOGYU010000827.1:0-1660 GCA_050696935.1 Solirubrobacteraceae bacterium
CGGCCGGCGAGGTCGCCGCGGCGGAGCTGGAGCCGGGCACCGCGGCGCGCGTGTCCACCGGCGCCGCGATCCCGCCGGGGGCCGACGCGATCCTGCAGTCCGAGCTGGCGGTGGAGCAGGACGGGCGCGTGGCGCCCGCTCGCGCCGTGGCGCCGGGGGAGCACATCCGCCGCCGCGGCGAGGACGTGCGCGCGGGCGACGTGCTCGCGCCGGCCGGCTCGGCGCTCACCCTCGCGCGCGTCTCCGCGCTGGCCTCCGCGGGCGTCGGCGACGTCGCGGTGCACCGCCGCCCACGCCTGCACCTGGTGGTCACGGGCAGCGAGCTGCTCCCGCTCGGCGCCCCTCCCCAGCCGGGCCGGATCCACGAGTCCAACGGCCTGATGGTGCGGCTGCTGGGCGTGCGCGCGGGCGCGCACGTGACCGACCACGGGATCGTCGGCGACGACCGCGACGCGACCCGCGCCGCCGTCGAGGCCGGGCTGGAGGGCGACGTGCTGGTCGTCTCCGGCGGCGTGTCCGTGGGGCCGCACGACCACGTCCGCCCGGCGTTCGCCGACTGCGGCGTGGAGGAGGTCTTCTGGAAGGTCCGGATCAAGCCCGGCAAGCCGCTGTGGTTCGGCCGCCGCGGCGAGACCCTCGTGTTCGGGCTGCCGGGCAACCCGCTCTCCACGATCGTCTGCTTCTGCGTGTTCATCGAGCCGGCGCTGCACCGCCTGCTCGGCGACCGGACGGCCCGCCCGCGCCTCGAGCCCGGCCGCCTCACCACCGCCGCCCACGCGTCCGACGGGCGGACGACGTTCCTCACCGCGGCCCTGCGCGAGGGGGCCGACGGCGTGCTGGAGGCCACCCCCACCGAGCGCCAGGGCTCGCACATGACCGGCGCGCTCGGCGAGAGCGACGGCTTCGCGGTCGCCCCCGAGGAGGCCGGCGAGCTCCCGGCCGGCTCGGCCGTCGACGTGCTCCGGCTCGGCTGAGAAACCTAGCGCCACTGCGCGCACAGGTGCCGCGCGGCGTCCGGCCAGTCCGGGAAGCGGAAGTCGAACCCTGCCTCGGGCAGCCGGCCGGGCACGACGCGGCGGCTCTTGAGCACAAGCTCGGTCTCGGTGCGCATGACGCTGTCCGGCACCCCTGGCTCGTCGCCGCCGATGACGCCGGTGCGCTCGTCGTTCGCGGCGTCGTAGCGGTGGGCAATGGATCGTCGCCGTGCTGGCCTGCAGCCAGACCGGCGGCGGGCGCTCCGCGCGCGCGATCGCCTCGCCGAGGACGCCCGTCGAGGCCAGACGCGACTCCATGATCTCGCGCCGGTTGGCGGCGTTGTAGCGGCAGTTCACGCTGCGGCCCGCGAGGTTGACGACGGCGTCCGCGCCGTCGATCTCCCGCGCCCAGTCGCCGAGGGTGCGGCCGTCCCAGCGGACGCTGCGCCCCGACCCGCCGCGCGAGAGGACCACCACGTCGTGCCCGTCGCGCTCGAAGGCGCGCGCGAGGATCGTTCCGACCTGCCCCGATCCGCCCGGGACGACGAGCTTCACCGGCGGCGGCCGAACAGGCGGCGGATCCGCTCCCAGAGGACGGAGAGGAAGAGCGAGCCGCCGCGGACCGGCTCGACCGCGGGTGGGCCCGTGGGCGGCGGCATGCGCGGGGGCGGGGCGGGCTCGGGCGG
>JBOGYU010000828.1:0-1660 GCA_050696935.1 Solirubrobacteraceae bacterium
GCGTTAGCGCGACCGGCTGAATCTCGCGCATGGCGCGTTAATTCCGACGCAGCCCCGCCCGGCTCCCAGCCGCGACGCCAGTCCGCCTGACGAGCAGCATGCCCCCCGTCTCACCGTACCCCGGACGGCACGGCGCTTGCATGCCCGTACCTCGCACATGGCGACAAGCGCACGGGGAGGTGGGCGGCGGAGAGGCGAGCTCGCCCTGCGCCTCACCGACGCCTCCGAGCTGCGGATCTCGTTCGCCGTGGCGCTGCGCCCGCGCCGACGCTCGCGCCGCGGCCGGCGGGGTCCGGCCCTGTGGTCCCGCTCGGCCTTCTTCGTCCTGCAGGTCGTCGCCTATGCGGCCGTCCTCTTCGTCGTCGTCGCGATCGCGCTGACCGTCTCCGCTCGGGGGCAGGAGCCGCCGTACGGCGCGCGCGCCTTCTCCGCGCACACGGGAGCGGCGCGCGCCATCGCCGCACCCCGCTCGCCGCTCACCGTGGCGAGCGAGCCGCCCTTCGTCGTCCGCGAGCACCTCGTGGGGCTCGGCGAGGACCTGCTCTCCGTGGCGGCGCAGTACGGCGTCACGCCACAGACGATCGCGATCAACAACGGGATCGATGACAGCGCCGAGGTCCGTCCGGGCACGCTCCTGCGGGTGCCGACCGCCGACGTCGCGCTGTACACGGTCCAGCGCGGGGACACCGTCGAGTCGATCGCCGCGCGGTTCGGGCTGCCGGCCGAGGTCGTCCGCGAGCGGAACCGCCTCTATTTCGAGCCGGAGAACGCCTCTCCCGGCTCCGTGATCGTGCTCCCCGCGGCCGACGGGGGGTACGCGACGCACCGGCTGCACATCAGCGAGCCGCCCCGGGTCTTCCAGCTGCCGCGCGGCGGTACCGCCGGGCGCGGGCTGATCCAGCTCCCGGTGAACGGCTTCGTCACGCAGCGCTACCACTTCTACCACCGCGGCGTCGACATCGCCGCGCCGTACGGCTCACCGATCCGCAGCGCGGACGCCGGGACCGTGACCTCACGCGGCGTCGTGCCCGTCGGCGGGCTGCACGTGTGCGTGCGGCACGACTGGGGCCTCGAGACCTGCTACTACCACGCCTCCGAGGTCGCGGTCGAGGTCGGGCAGCGCGTCGCCGCCGGGCAACGCATCGCGGCCATCGGCATGACGGGCACCACCACCGGTCCGCACGTGCACTGGGAGGCGCGCACGCACGGCGCGCTGGTCGACCCGCTCGCCTACTAGGCCTGTTCCCCGGAGCGCTATACTCCTACGTGCGTGTAGTACTACATGCGCGCAGGAGGTGGATCATGATCCGGGCTCGGCCGGCCGCGGACGCACCCATCTCGCGCCGCCGCGCGCTCCGCGCGGGGTTCCTCGGGATCGCCGGCCTGCTCGCGGCGGAGGCGGCCGTGGCGGTGGCGCCATTCCTCCGCGTCCGGCGCATCGTCGGGCTCGGCACCCCGGTGGCCGTCGGCACGCGTGAGGAGGTCCTCGCGGCCTTCGCCGGCAGCGACGACCGCCCGATCCTGTTCACGCGCGGGCGGTTCTTCCTCCTGCACCCGCCGGGCGGCATCATCGCCGTCTACCGGAAGTGCACGCACCTCGGCTGCGCCGTGCCGTGGGACGCCCGGAACGACCGCTTCACCTGTCCCTGCCACGGATCGC
>JBOGYU010000829.1:0-1659 GCA_050696935.1 Solirubrobacteraceae bacterium
GTGCGGGGGCGGCCGCCGTTTGGCTGCCGCGCGCGGACTGCAGCGCGTCGGCGACCGCCTGCGCGAACCGTTCGGCGCTGGAGTACCGCTGATCGTCGTCCTTGGCCAGCGCGCGGGCCAGCACGGCATCGAGGCTGTCGGGCAGCTGCGGGCGACGCGCCCGCAGTGACGGAGGCGGCTCGTGCTGATGCGCGGCGATCGTGGCGAGCGGCGTGTCGCGGTGAAACGGCGGCGTGGCGGCCAGCGCCTCGAACAGCACGCATCCAAGCGCGTACAGATCCGAGCCGGGTCGGGCGACCTCACCAGCGATCACCTCCGGTGCCACGTAGTCGATCGTCCCCAGCCACTGGCCGGTGGCGGTCGCGTCGCTGGGCACGTCAAGCTGGCGGCCGACGCCGAAGTCGGTCAGGTAGGCGTGCTCACCCTCGCGTCGTGCCTCGAGGAGCACGTTCGCCGGCTTGAGATCCCGGTGCACCAGCCCGTGCGCATGCACGACATCCAGCGCGCCGGCGATCTGGCGCAGGATGCGCAGCGCGCGGGCCGGGTCGAGCCCGTTCCCGTCCCGGATCTCCTCGGCGAGACTACGGCCGTCGATCCACCGCATGCTCATATACAGCTGCCCGTCGGCCTCGCCGGCCTGGTGGATCGGGATGACATGAGGATGGTCGACGGCGGCCAGCATGCGCGCCTCGCGCTGAAACCGCTCCCGGAACACGGGATCGGCGGCCAGCCCTGGCGAGATGACCTTCACCGCGACGACCCGGTCCAGCTCGAGCTGCGTAGCGCGATACACCACACCCATCCCGCCGCGACCGGCCAGCGCATCGAGGCGGTAGTCCCCGAGCCGACGGCCGAAGCTGACGTCGCTCACGACGCCTTGAGGTCGCGGCGCGTGACCAACCCGGTGCGCAGCGCCAGCTCGGCGAGCCGGGCTCGCTTGTGCGTCTGGGGCAGCTCCTCGACGCCGACCAGCGTGAACAGGGCACCGAGATGCGCCTTGACGCGGTCGACGCTGAGCGACACCTCCGCGGCGATCTCCTGATTGGACGCGGGCGTCACGAACGGTCTGGCGTCGCGATAGGGCCGGCAGAGCGCGAGCAGGATGCGCCGCTGCGTGTCGGTCAGCGCCGGCAGCTGCCCGTGGCTGGCGGCGCGCGTCTCGCGTGCCTCACGCTCCAGCGGCGACCGGAACAGCAGGTGGGTGGCGCCGAAACGCAGCACGTCGCCGTCGTGCAACACGCGCTGGCCGCTGACGCGCTCCTCGTTGACGAACGAGCCGTTGCGCGACAGGCCGTGGTCGGCCAGCGCCCACACGTCACCGACGTTCTCCAGCTCGCCATGCAGACGCGACACCTGCTCGTCGTGCTCCAGGCACAGCTCGCACATCGGGTCGCGACCCACTCGCAGCCGTCCACCCGAGGCCTCCAGCACGAGGATGCGCTGCTCGTCGTCGGCCGTCCGGTAGACGAGAAACGGCGCCCGCTGACGCTCGGCGTCGATCTGCGCCTTCAGCTCCCGCGGCGACGCGTGGTGCGGGGCGAACGGACCCGAACCCATGACGCCGGATGGTAGTGCCGATACCGACACCTATGGGGGCGTCAGCCGCCACGCCGGGGGCCGTAGGTCGAGACCCACGTGCCCTCCCGGGCGGCGGCCGAC
>JBOGYU010000830.1:0-1653 GCA_050696935.1 Solirubrobacteraceae bacterium
GCGCCGTGCCGCGCGTGCGCGAGGTCGTGCGCTTGCGCGCCGTCCGGCGGGCGCCGTTCGTGCGGCGCTCGGCGGCCGGGATCTCCTCCGTGGCGACCGCCTTGGTGAGCTGCGGGAGCAGCTTGACGAGGAACGAGGCCATGCGCTCCTCCTGGCGCCGGAAGTCGCGCGCGAGCTTCTCGGTGTCCTTGTCGCCGACCGTCTGGGCGAGCGTTTCGATCGCGACGTAGTTGCCGATCTCCTCGTACTCGTTCGACAGCTCGGTCTTGGCGTTCTTGAGCAGCTTCTCGGCCTCGCCTTTGCCGCGCAGGGCGTGCACGGGGCCCTTGGCGGCCGCCATCGCCTTGGTCGCCGTCGCGGTGATGACCTCGGGGCCGGGGATCCCGCTCGCGTCGGCCTTGCCGCCGAGCTGCTTGATCCGCCGCTCGAGCCCCCTGGCCTGGGCCTTGGTCTCCTTCAGGTGGTCCTGGAGGCGCTTCTTGTACGTCTTGCGGTTGGTCGCCATCTTGATGTGCGCCTGCAGCGCCGTCTCCAGCTCCTTCTCCTTGCCGTACGCCTCGTTGAGGTACTGGATGAGCTTGGCGTCGCGCGCCGGGGTCTCGGCCGCCATGGTGGGTCCTCCCTTTGGTCGTGTCCCGCTGCTTCCTTCCCGCGGTGGCGCCTGCGGAATCCCCGCACGTGGCCCGGGGTAGCCCTGTCGGCATGCCGAACACGACCGAACTGGGCAAGGCGGGCCTGCCGAGCTGGCGCGGGGCGATCGCCGATCGGGTGGCGCCGGTCGCCGCGCGGAGGGCGCCGGTGTCCGAGGACCAGGCGCGCGCGGCGATCGGCGTGGCCTTCTTCGCGCTCGCGACGTTCTACGTCGTCAGCACCGCCATCCGCATGATCAGGGTCGCCCGCAGCTGACTCGCACCTCCCAGCGCCCGGCGGTCGCGACCGTCGCGAAGGCCGCGCTCGTGGCGGGCTCCGGCGCGGCGGTGGGATGCAGGCGGGAGCGGAAGACGGTGCCGGGCGGGCGGGGCTCGAAGGCGACGCGCCGCTTCTCGACGTCCAGGTGGTACGCCAGCAGCGGGCCGCGCAGGTCGCCGACGTAGGGGCGGCCGCACGCAAGGATCTCCTCGCGGCCGCCGGCCGCCTCGACGGCGGGCGTCAGGTCGTCGGCGAGGCCGCGCTGCCACGCCTGCTCGCGCCGGAGGTCGGGCAGATCGGCGAGCTTGGGCGCGGCTGCGACGAGCAGGAGGAGGCCGGCGAGGATCGGGAGTGCGCGCCGCCCCTTCGTCGCGCCGGCCAGCCCGGCGGCGCCGGCGATCGCCACCAGCACGCCGCCGGGCAGCGCGTAGCGGGGCTCGCCGGAGAAGCCGGCCTGGGCCATCACCGCGACGAGCGCCATCCAGGTCAGGCCGGCCGCGAGGAGCGGGCGCGCGGACCGCGCCACGAACGGCACCGCCGCGGCGCCGATCCACAGCGGCCACAGCGGCAGCGCGAGCGCCTCCTTCAGCGCCGCCAGGGCGGGCACGTCGGCCAGCGCCGGCTGCCCGGGATTCGGCACTCGCGCTCGCGCGCCCGAACGCAGCAGGTCGCCCGACCCCAGCCACTCGGGCACGAGCCAGAGCGCCGGGACCGCGACCGCGCACGCGACGAGCAGCCACCGCT
>JBOGYU010000831.1:0-1653 GCA_050696935.1 Solirubrobacteraceae bacterium
GGTGCGGCGGACGCGGGAGCGGGCGGCGCGGTCGGAGCGTCGACCGGCCGCGGCGGCCGGATCCGGCGATCGCCCGTCGGGTCTCCGTGCAGCCAGAGGTGCGGATCGGTCATGGCGCCGAGCATCGCCGCGGCTCCGTCAGGGATGCGTAAAGGCGGCGATGGGTCTTGATCGCATCTTGAGCCGGGGCTCTGGCTGGGCCTTAGGAACCGGCGCCAGCGTGCGCCGCATGCCGACCGCCCTTTCACGCGACGCCGTCCCGGGCTTCGCCCACTTCCTCGCCGAGATCGCTCGGGTCCCGCTGCTGACCGCCTCCGAGGAGCAACGGCTCGCGCGCCGCGTCGAGCGCGGCGACCTCGCCGCCAAGGACCGCATGATCGAAGCGAATCTGCGCCTCGTCGTCCACGTCGCCAAGGGCTTCCAGCGCGAGGAGCACGGGCTCACGCTCGAGGACCTCGTGCAGGAGGGGACGGTCGGCCTCGTGCGCGCGGTCGAGAAGTTCGACCCTCGCAGGGGCCTGCGCTTCTCGACGTACGCCACGATCTGGATCCGCCAATCGATCGCGCGCGCGATCGCGAACAAGGGCCGCGTCATCCGCCTGCCGGTGTCCGTCGACCAGCGGCTGCAGGCGCTGCGCCAGGCCGAGCGCCGGCTCGCCGTCGCCCAGGGGCACGACGCGACGCCCGCTCAGCTGGCCGGCGACCTGGGCTGGCCCGAGGGCGAGGTGGTCGCGCTTCGCTCGCACCGCCGCCGCGCTCTCTCCCTGCAGGATCCGGCCGGCCCGGAGGGCGAGCTCGAGCTGGGCGCTCTGATCCCCGACCCGCGCCCGTCGCCCTACGAGCAGGCGGTCGGCGGGCTCCTGGCCGAGGACGTGCGGACGCTGCTGGCGCATCTCCAACCCCGGGAGCGCGCGGTGCTGGAGCTGCGCTACGGCCTGGGCGCAGAGCCGCCTGCGACCCGCGCGGACACCGCCCGCCGGCTCGGCCTGCGCCGCGACGACGTCCGCCGCCTCGAGGACCTGGCCCTCCGGCGCCTTCGCGCCCGAGCCGGCGGCGACGGTCAGTCGAACACGCCGTAACCAAGGCTTGCGCCGGCCTTTGCCGGCGCTTTCCCGCACCGCGGCGACGATCCGCCGCGTGTCCCAGAACGTCCTCATCATCGGCGGCGGACTCGCCGCCCAGCGCGCCGTCGAGACCCTTCGCGCGCGCGATCACCACGGCCCGATCAGGGTCGTCTGCGGCGAGCCGGTCGCGCCGTATGACCGGCCGCCGCTGTCGAAGGAGCTGCTGGCGAACGGCGACGGCGGCGATCCGCTGTTCCGGCCGCCCGGGTGGTACGAGGAGCGCGACGTGGAGCTGCTGCTCGGCCGGCGGGCTGCGGCGCTGGACGTGTGGCGCCGGCGGGTGCGGCTCGAGGACGGCGCCGAGCTCGGCTACGACGAGCTGATCGTCGCCACCGGCAGCCGCCCGCGCCGCCTGGCGTGGCTGGCCGGCCGGCCCAACGTGCACGTCCTGCGCACGCTCGCGGACGCCCGCGCGCTGCAGTCCGGCCTCGTGCCGGGCGCGCGGCTGGCGATCGTGGGCGGCGGGTTCATCGGCGGGAGGTCGCCGCGACGGCGCGGCGGCGTGGTGTGGACGTCACGCTGATCGAGGC
>JBOGYU010000832.1:0-1650 GCA_050696935.1 Solirubrobacteraceae bacterium
CTGCTCGCGGGCGCGGTGGTCGCCGCCGCGGCGTTCGGCCTGGTGACCGCGGGCGTCGTCGAGCTCCCCGACCTCGAGGGCGCCCTCACCGACCTCTCCGAGACGCTCGGCACCTGGACCTACCTGCTCGTCGGCGGCCTCGCGTTCCTGGAGACCGGCGCGTTCGTCGGGCTCGTCGCGCCCGGCGAGACCGCGGTCGTGCTCGGCGGCGTCGTCGCCGCACAGGGCGAGGTCGAGTTGGCCGCCATGCTCCTCATCGTCTGGCTGGCCGCCGCCGCCGGCGACCTGGCGAGCTTCGCGCTCGGCCGCCGGCTGGGGCGGCCGTTCCTGGTCAATCGCGGCCCGCGGATCGGCGTCACGCCCCCGCGCCTGGAGCGCGTGGAGCGCTTCTTCGAGCGGCACGGCGCGAAGGCGATCCTCGTCGGGCGCTTCGTCGGCATCGTGCGCGCCGTCGCGCCCTTCCTGGCCGGAGCGTCCGGGCTGCGCATGCGCGCGTTCCTCCCCTGGAGCCTGCTCGGCACCGCGGCCTGGGCGGCCACCTTCACGCTCGTCGGCTACGCCTTCCACCAGTCCTTCAGCGCCGCCGCGGACGTCGTGACGCACGGCGCGCTCGCGCTCGCCGTGGTGGCGGCGCTCGCGCTCGCGTGGCGGGCGCACCGCTTGCAAACATCCCCGGCGTGACCGACGACCCCGAGCGGCGCGCCGAGGAGATCGTCTCCGTGCTCGGGGAGGCGTTCGGCGACCTGATCGAGGCCGACCCGCGCGCGTTCCGGCGGTGGCGAGGCGGCGCGCGACGACCACCGGCTGTTCGTCGATGCCTTCCGCAACGGGCGGATCGCGGGAGTGCCCGCCGACTGACGTGACCGACTGGGACTCGATCGAGCGCACCGAGCAGCGCCTCGTGGCCCACAGCGACGAGCGCCGCTCGGCGCTCGCGCGGCGGGACCGGCGGCGGCGGGTGATGCCCTGGCTGCTGGCGCCGCTTGTCTTCCCGGCGCTGGGCGCGGCGGCGATCCTGGCGCTCGCGGAGCGTGCCGGGGGCGACTTCGGCGACTGGCCGACGGCGCGGACGGTCGCGGTGGTGGCGGCGGCGTTCGCCGTGCCCGCTGCGCTGAGCGCGTGGTTCGCGCGCCATCAGGGCGTGGTGGAGGCGCTGGCCTGGGCGGTGGTCTGCGTCGGCGCGCAGGTCGCGCTCGTGTTCGGCGTCGGCTTCCTCGCGCTCGGGCTCGGGCCGGACTAGGACCGGCGGGCGCGCGCTCGTCCCCGTCCGGCGGCCGTGTGGGCGGCGAGTCGGTCAGGTCCGGTGCGCGGAACGCTGCCCGTTCGCTTGTTGACGCGTGTGTGCGGCGGGCGGGATGCTCGTCGTGCCCAGCGACACACTCCAGGATCGTGAGCCCGGACCGACTCGCGAAGCTGGGCACCCAGCCGGCTCCGCTCGCGCTGGACGCGCCCCAGAGCCGGCCCCCTCCCCGGTACGTGCCGACGTGCCGTCGCCGCCCTCCTCCGCTGGCGGCGGCGCGTCGGCAACCCGAGTCAGTACCGCGCTCGGGTGCCGCGGCGGCGGAACGCCTGGAAAAGGCGCCAGAACGCGAGGTACTTCAGGAGTCGCCCCAGGCTACCCGGAGGACCGAACCACACTCGCCCGGCGGG
>JBOGYU010000833.1:0-1649 GCA_050696935.1 Solirubrobacteraceae bacterium
GGGCGGCGGTGCGCTCCAGCAGCGCGCGCTGGTCGCCGTCGAGGTGGGCGTCGAGCGCCGCGCTCATGGCGCCCGCCGAGGCGGCGGCTCGACCTCCGGCTCGGGCCGGACCGCGACGGCCATCAGCTCGACCTTCGCCTCGGCGTCGAACAGGCGGGTCACGCCGAACAGCCCCACCGCGGGGTAACGGCGGCCGAAGTGGCGCCGCCACACCGCGCCGAGCTCGTCGAGCGCGGCTCGGTACTCGTCGACGTCGGTCACGAACACCTGCACGCTGACGAGGTCCTCGGGCGTGCAGCCCGCCGCCCGCAGCGCCGCCACGACGTTGCCGGCCGCCACGTCGAGCTGCTCGGCCAGCGTCTCGCCGTGGATCCTGCCGTCGGGCCCGAGCGCGGTCTGGCCGCCGAGGTGCACCGCGCGCCCGGGCGCGGCGACGACCGCGTGGGCGTAGCCGGACGGCGGCGCCAGGCCGGGGGCCGTGACGATCTCGTGGCGGCTCACCGGCCCGCCCACGCCGGCTGCCGGCCCTCGCTCCACGCCCGGTAGAACTCGCGGTGGTCGTGGCTGCGCATCAGCAGCGCCTGGGTCATGGCCTCGAGCTCGATCGCGCTGCCGAGCGGCATGTCCAGCTCCCGGGTGAGCAGGACCTTCGTCGTCGAGTAGGCGAACGCCGGGCCGTCGGCGAGCCGGCGCGCGAGGGCGGCGGCGCGCTCGGGCAGCGCCTCGTCGTCGACCACCTCGCTCGCCAGCCCGAGCGCCACCGCCCGCTCGGCGTCGACCTTGTCGCCGAGCATCAGCAGCTCGGTCGCCCGGCCGAGCCCTACCACCCGCGGCAGCAGGTAGGCCGAGCCCATGTCCGCCCCGGCGAGCCCCACGCGCGTGAACAGGAACGCGAACGAGGCCGAGCTGGCGAGCAGCCGGAAGTCGGCGGCCAGCGCGATCACCGACCCGGCGCCGGCGGCGACCCCGTTGACCGCGGCGACCACCGGCAGCGGGCACTCGCGCAGGGCCTTCACGACCGCGCCGGTCATGCGCGTGAACTCGAGCAGCTCGGCCGGCTCCATGCGCTGCAGGGCGCCGATGATCTCCTCCACGTCGCCGCCGGAGCAGAAGCCGCGCCCCTCGCCGGCGATCACCAGCACACGGGCGTCGCCGCGGTGCGGCAGCTCGGCCAGCAGGTCGCGCAGGTCGGCATAGACCTCGAACGTCAGCGCGTTGAGCTTCTCCGGCCGCGCGAACGTGACCGTCGCCACGCCGCCGTCGACCGCGAAGCGGAAGTGCTCCCAGCGGTCGGTGAAGCGCGGCGAGGCCCGGAACGGGCTCATGTCTGGATGCCTCCTCCGTCGAGTACGAGCGTCTGGCCGCTGATCGCGGCCGCCTCGGGCGAGGCGAGCCACACGATCGCCGCCGCCACCTCGTCCGGGTCGAGCAGCCGCCCGAGCGGCGCGGCCGCGGCGAGCGCAGCCGTGCCCTCGGCCGCGGTGCGCCCGGTGCGGCGGACGATGTTCGCCACCGTGCGCTCGGTCATCGGCGTGTCGACGTAGGTCGGGCAGACCGCGTTGGCGGTCACGCCCGTGCCCGCGAGCTCCGCGGCGACCGCGCGCATGAGCCCGACCGCCGCGTGCTTGGCCGCGGTGTAGGCGGCGGTG
>JBOGYU010000834.1:0-1646 GCA_050696935.1 Solirubrobacteraceae bacterium
GACCAGGGCCGAGCGCGCGCCGAGGAGGCGCTGGCGAACGGGTCCGCGCTCGAGCTCTACGAGCGCTGGGTGCGCGCGCAGGGCGGCGACCCGAGCCTCGAGGCGCTGCCCTCGGCACCTGTTGTCGAGCTCGTGCCTGCGCCGGAAGCGGGATTCGTCCAGGCGATCGCGGCGACCTACGTCGGGCTCGCTGCGCTCCACCTCGGGGCGGGGCGCGTGACCAAGGACGACGCGATCGACCACGCGGTCGGCGTCGTGTGTCTGGCCAAGCGCGGAGACCGGGTGGAGCCCGGGCAGCCGCTCGCCGAGGTGCACGCGCGGGACGAGGACTCGGCACGCCGCGGCGCCGCCGAGGTACAGGCGTGCTACCTCGTCGGCCCGGATGCGCCGGAGCAGCGGCCAATCGTCCTCGACGTGCTCGCCTGAGGCGGTCCGGGGGAGTCGTGCCCGAGCTGCCCGAGGTCGAGACGATTCGCACCCGGCTCGCACCCGCCTTGACGGGCAAGCGGATCGAACGGGTGCGGATCGTCGACCCCCGGCTCACGAGGCCGGAGCCGCCCGAGGCCGTCGCCGCGGCCCTCGAGGGCGAGCGCGTCGCAGAGGTCGCAAGGCGCGGAAAGTATTTGATTGTGACGTTCGAAAGCGGGCGGCACCTCCTCGTTCACCTGCGGATGACCGGGAACGTGCTCCACCCGGCGACGGAGGGGGCGGAACGCGATCCCCACGCGCGGGCGACGATCAGGCTAGACGACGGGTCGGAGGTCGTTTATCGGGACCTCCGCCGCTTCGGCACCTGGGAGCTCCTCGAGCCCGGCCAGCTGGAGCCATACTTCGAGGCGCGGCGCCTCGGCAGGGAGCCCCTCGAGCGGAGGTTCACGACCGCGGCGCTCGGCGCGGCCCTCGTCGGACGCAGAGCACCCATCAAGGCCGCCCTCCTCGACCAGCGGGCCGCGGCCGGCGTCGGGAACATCTATGCGGACGAGGCGCTCTGGTACGCGCGGATCCATCCGCTCACGCCCGCGGGCGAGCTCGATACGGTGGACGTTGCGGCGCTTCGCAAGGGCATCCGCAAGGCGCTCGAGCTCGGGATCGCGCGCCAGGGCGCCACGCTCCGCGACTATCGCGGCGCCGACGGGGAGCGCGGGCGCATGCAGGAGGAGTTCCGCGTCTACGGTCGCGACGGCCAGCCCTGCCCGCGCTGCGGCACCCCGATCGAGAAGATCCGCGCCGGCGGCCGCGGCACCTGGTACTGCCCCTCCTGCCAGCGTCGGGCCGTGCGTCGCCGCCGCTAGCATCTGGCGGCATGGAGCCCTGGGCGAGCGAGCTGGACGGCCGCTTCGACGAGACCGTCTTCGAGAGCGAGGCGCTGAAGGACAATCCGCTCGGCGACCCGCACCGGCGGCCCCTCTGGGTCTACCTGCCGCACGGCTACGACGACGAGCCCGATCGTCGTTACCCCACCGTCTACATGATCCAGGGCCTCACCGGCCAGCTCGACATGTGGCGGAACCGCGCCCCTTTCAGGCGGAACTTCCCCGAGCTCGCGGACGAGCTCTTCTCCTCGGGCGGGGCGCCGCCGGCGATCCTCGTCTGGGTCGACTGCTGGACGTCCCTCGGCGGCAGCCAGTTCCTCGACTCGCCCGGCA
>JBOGYU010000835.1:0-1644 GCA_050696935.1 Solirubrobacteraceae bacterium
GCCTGCAGCAGGGCGCCGCCGCCGGGCCGGCCGCCGACGACGGCCTCGAGCCGTTCGGCCTCACCCCGCGCGAGCGCCAGGTGCTCGAGCTGCTGGCCGGCGGCGCCACGAACCGGCAGATCGGCGAGACGCTCTTCATGGCCGAGAAGACCGCCAGCGTGCACGTCTCCCGGATCCTCTCCAAGCTCGACGTGCGCACCCGCACGGAGGCCGCCGCGGTGGCCCACCGGCAGGGCCTGATGGCCTGACCGCGCCCAGTACCGGTGTTCGTACGTACGTGCGGTCGCCGGTGGTCGCCGGCGCCGGCTGACGGCGCACGGTGATCCGGAAGTGTGCCGAGGCACATGACCGGTCACCGGGTGCCGTCAGGCGGTGATCGGCGGCCGCCGGAACCGTGCGTACGTGCGAATGCCGGTACTCAAGTCGCGCCCCCCGGTGCCGACTTCCCGGGGCGGCATGTCCGACATCACCTCACAGCAGCTCGTGGTCTTCTCGCTCGGGAGCGAGGAGTACGCGCTCCCCATCGGCGACGTGCACGAGATCATCCGCTTCACCGAGCCCCGCACGGTCGCATCCGACGCCGCCTGGATCCGCGGCGTCATCGGCCTGCGCGGGAAGATCATCCCGATCTTCGACCTCGCCGCCCGGATGGGGCTCGAGGACGCCGGCTCCGAGCCCGGCAAGATCGTGATCGTCGAGGCCGGCACCGGCCAGGTGGGCGTGATGGTCGACGAGGTCGAGGAGGTGCTGACCGTCTCCTCCGACCAGCTCGAGGACGTCCCGACGGCCAACGGCGACTCGATCGAGGCGATCGCGAAGATCGGCGACCGGCTCGTGGTCCTCCTGCACCCCGAGGGCCTGTTCGCGCGCGCCGCCGGCGAGGACCCGGTCGCGGCGTAGCCGTGCCGGCGCGCACGGACAAGCGGCGCGTGGTCGTCGCCGACGACTCGCGCCTGATGCGGCGGATGCTGTCGGACGCCCTCGGCCGGCAGGGCTTCGACGTCGTGGCCACGGCGGCCGACGGCGACGAGGCGGTGGCGGCCTGCCGCGCGCACCGGCCGGACGCGCTCACGCTCGACCTGGCCATGCCGGGGATGGACGGCATCGGCGTGCTGCGCGCGCTGCGCTCCGAGCCGCTGCCCGTCGTCGTGGTGTCGGCCTTCTCCCCTGCCCGTGGCGCCCGCGCCGTCGAGGCCCTCGCCGAGGGGGCCTTCGACCTCGTGGCCAAGCCCGCGTTCGGCCAGCCGCTGGAGACCTTCACGGCCGAGCTCGGGCGCAAGGTCGGCGAGGCGGCGCGCGTACGCCGGCCCACCTCCCGCGGCCTGCCCCCGCGCCGCGGCTCGCACGCCGTGCGCCCCACCGCCGGCCCGCGGGTCGTCGTGATCGCGTGCTCCACCGGCGGCCCCCGCGCCCTCGCCGAGCTGATCCCGCGGCTTCCCGCCCCGCTCGGCGCCGGCACCCTCATCGTCCAGCACATGCCGCCCGGCTTCACCGCCTCGCTCGCCGGCCGGCTCGACGCGGGCGCCGCGCTCGACGTCCGCGAGGCCGCGGGCGGCGAGCCGCTCTCCCCCCGTACGGCGCTGCTCGCCCCCGGCGGCGCCCACCTGCGCCTGGACGGCGACCGCCGCGCGCGCCTGTCGGATG
>JBOGYU010000836.1:0-1621 GCA_050696935.1 Solirubrobacteraceae bacterium
GGCACGACCAGCGCGAGCGCGAGCGCGACGCTGCCGCCCGCGGCGCCGACCGCGAGCACGCCGGCGAGGGCGAGGAGCGCAACGCCGGCGACCCCGAGAATGCCGTAGGAAACCACGTGCGCCTCGGCGACGAGCAGAGAGGCGCCCAGCACCAACAGCACGACGATCAGGGCGGTCATTGCCCGGCTTTCCTGCCGTTCATGCTACTCCCGTGGCGAGGGCGTAGTGTCTGGCTCGGAGGAGAACCCCGAGTGGAGGTGCTGCCCATGAGCACACCCGAGACCGCCGCGCTCGCGGGCCGCGCCGCGCCAACAACGCGCTCCGCGCCGCGCTGTGGCCGGAGAAGTCCGCGACGAAGGAGAAGCAGCGGGCGGAACTTACTTAGTGGGGAATCCGGTCCAATAGCCGTTTCACGCCCGCGCGCCCCCCCGTCGATGAGCACGCTCTCATCGGCGTTTCACCGTCTTCTCATCGAGCCGTGCTCATGATCTGGCCGTGATCCGCCCAGGCGAAGCTCGGCGTGTCGTGATCGCCGACGACCATCCGTTCTACCGGGCCGGCCTCGCCGATCGCGTCCATCCGTCGCGTTCCCCACCGCGGCCTCAGGTGATTCACCACGGCGTTGCGGTAGATCGCGTTCGTCGCCGGCCGCAGCGCCGCGACCTGCTCGGCGAGCCAGCGGTCGGCGGCGTCACCGAACCGCATCCGCGGGTTAGGCTGCACCCGCTCGCCCCTTCCGCGCGCCTCGAGGATCGTGTCGCGTTCGGCGCGCGGCGGTGATTCCGCCCTCCACGACCTTCCAGCGCTGCTTCCCCGTCGAGTCGCGGTAGCCGATCTCCGGCTTGCCATCGGGTCGCCTATAGATGTTCCGCTCCACGCGCGATCGCCGTGGTGCAGCCACCGTAGTCGCCATCAGGACTCCTCGCGCGGCTCGTCTCCGGGTGCGCCGGCGCGCTTGAGGGAGCCCGGCGCGCGGAGCACAACTTGCCGCTGGAGTCGACCCGCTCGGTTCGCTCGCTTCTCCCATGTCTCTTCGGTGAGCCCCGCGCCGCGCGCGAACTCCATGCCCCGATCGAGCCGCTCCTTACCGAGCATGTCGAATAGGTCCCGGACCTGTTGCAGCGTGAGCCCGTCGCTGCCCGCGAGACGAACCGCGCGTTCGATCAGCAGTCCAGGCTCCGCGACGACGGTTGGCAGACCGCCCCATTCGAAGCCGTAGGCGAGTCGCGGTCTATCACGGTTCCATCGGCTGTTGGGATCGCCCGAGGCGCGGTAGCCCTCGCGGATGAAGTCGCGCACGTCGTCGAGCGTGCGGAGCGCTTGAAGGTCAGCTATCACGACTGCCGCCCATCGTCGGTCAGGAACGCCTCTACGACGTCGAGGTCGTCGCACTCCTTGACGACGAACTCCGCACGCGCGATCTCAAGCGCCCGCCTGTGCGCTGTGAAGCTCTCCGTGGCGAACAGGCAGGTGAAGAGCTTGCCGTCGGCGGAGAGCCGGGCGCGCGTGCAGCCGCCGCAGAACGGTCGGGTCACCGAGGCGATCACGCCGATCTCGCCGCTGCCGTCGCTGTAGCGCCAGCGCTCGACGACCTCGCCGGGGTAGTTCGGGGCGACCGGCT
>JBOGYU010000837.1:0-1620 GCA_050696935.1 Solirubrobacteraceae bacterium
GTGGTGGGCGCCGTGCGCCCGGGCGCCGCCGGGCTGACGGCGCGGCTGCAGATCCGGCGAGGCGGGCGCTGGGAGACGATCGACCGCGACCGGACGGCCGGCTCCGGCCGCTACCTGCTGCGCGACCGGCGGCGCGACGCGATGAGCGCCCGCGCGCGCGTGCGGGTGAGCCGCGTCGAGCAGCGGCTCGGCCGCGTGAACGTCTACCGGTGGGCGAACGCCTCTTGGTACGGGCCGGGGCTGTACGGCAACCGGACCGGCTGCGGCGGAACGCTGCACGCCGGGCGCGTGGGCGTGGCCCACAGGACGCTGCCGTGCGGCAGCCGCCTGACGCTCCGCCACCGCGGCCGCACCGTCCGCGTGCGCGTGATCGACCGCGGCCCCTACGTGGGCGGCCGCGAGTACGACCTGACGGAGCGGACGGCCAAGCGCCTGCGCTTCCGCGGCCACGGGCCGATCCTGACGACGCGTTAGGTAAAGGGGACAGTCCCTTTAGGTTCGGATACGGGGTCAGCCCCGATCCACCGGCGTTTCGGCGCCGAAGGGGGACTGTCCCCTTTAGGTTGGCGCCGGGGGCGGGCGTACGCTTGTTCGCGTGCCCGGGCCCAAGCGGGTCATCGCCCACCTGGACTGCGACGCGTTCTACGCGACGGTCGAGCTGCTGCGGCGGCCGGAGCTGGTCGGCAAGCCGGTGATCGTCGCCGGCTCCGGGCCGCGGGCGGTGGTGACCACGGCGAGCTACGAGGCCCGCGAGTTCGGCGTGGGGTCGGCGATGCCGGCCTCCCGCGCCCGCCGGCTGTGCCCCGACGCGGTCGTCATCCCGCCCGACTTCACGGCCTACCGGGAGACCTCCCGCGGCGTGTGGGAGGTCGTCGGCGAGCGGCTCGACCGCGTGCAGAACCTCGGTCTCGACGAGGCGTACGCCGACCTCACGGGCGTCGAGAAGCCGCTGCGGGTGCTGCGCGAGGTCGTCGCCGCGGTGAAGGAGGCGACCGGAATCGTCGTGTCGGTCGGCGTCGGCCCGTCGCGGCTCGTGGCCAAGTGCTGCAGCGACCTGGGCAAGCCCGCGGGCTTCGTGGCGATGGGCCGCGAGGAGGCGTGCGTGCGCTTCGCGACAGCGCCAACGAGTCGCGTGCCCGGCATCGGCCCCAAGACGGCCGACCGGCTCGCCGAGCTCGACGTGCGCACCCTCGGCCAACTCCAGCAGGCCGACGAGGCGCAGCTCACCGAGCGCTTCGGCTCCAACACGGCGCGCTTCCTGAAGGCGCGCGCGCTGTTCCACGACGAGTCGGAAGTCGAGACCGAGCGCGGCGCCGCCAAGTCCCGCTCCAACGAGCGCACCTTCGACGAGGACATCGACTCGCTGGGGCGACTCGAGGAGGCGCTGCGCGAGATGTCGCGCGAGCTGTGCGAGGGGCTGCGCCGGCGCGGGCGCACGATCGCGATCAAGGTGCGGCTCGACGACTGGACCACCGTCACCCGCGCGCGCACGCTCGAGACCGCGACGAACGACGCCGCCACGGTGATCGAGGTCGCCGTTGAGCTGCTGCGGGCCTACGCGCCGCCCCGCCCGGTGCGGCTGCTCGGCGTGCGCGTGGCCGGGTTCGAGGACCTCGAGCC
>JBOGYU010000838.1:0-1611 GCA_050696935.1 Solirubrobacteraceae bacterium
AGGGACACCGCTGCGCGGCGGCCTGCGGCCGGCCCTGACGGGCTGCCCTTGAGTCGCTGCGCGCGCCGCCTGGTCTCGCCTTTCACCTTCCGGGGGGCGAGCCAACCACCACATCGGCCTCCTCCTTGGCAAGGGCGCACATCCACGGCGCCAGGAGGCCCAGGCATGCAGCCCGAGCTCGTTCTCGTCCACACCAGCATCCGCTACCACGGCTCGCCGATCACCGTGATGGGCCGCCCCGACACAGGGCTGATCGTCGTCGCCGACTTCGACACGCCGGCGGCGCGCGCGATCGGGCTGATCACCGCCCACCGGCGCGACGGCCAGATCGTCTACCGCGTGTGCGGCCACCCGGAGGACCTGATCAGCGTCACCGACGCTGCCGCGGCTGTCGTCGCCGAGCGCACCGGCTCGGGCGGGAGCTAGGACCGACGGTCAGCTAGCGCTCGGCCGGTGGTTCGGCCGGAGTGTCGCCGCGCTTCTCGGTGAAGAAAATCGTCTGGGGAAGCGGCTCGGGCGTCTTCTTGGGCGGCGACGGCGCGGGCTGGGTCTGCGGCTGGGTAGCCATCGTCTAGGAGGCTAGCGCCGCCGCGAGGGCGAGTCCACCGAGCTCTGCCAGTAGCCCGAGCAGCCCGACGCTGAAGGCGGTGTGCAGCCGATCGACGATCGGCTGGTTTCCCTCGCGCCGGCGCGTCAGCGTCGCGATCATCGTCTCGTGGTAGAGGTCCTCGTCCTCGAGGATCTGGGCGTCGCGATCGCGGATGGCATCGAGCGTTGCCCTGGCGTTGACGCTGAACGCGAGCCGCCTGGGGTGCAGCACGTAGGCGCTGGCCAGGACGAGCGTGACCGCGCCGAGCAGCCCGACGATCGTGGCGGCGAGCTCGACCGCGCCCGACGGATGGTCGCCGGAGAACACCGGCCGCGTGAGCAGCGTGAGCCCCACGCCGCCGGCGGCGAGCACGGGCGCGAGCCGTCCGCGCACGTCGTCGACCTGGCGGTCTTGTTCGTCGAGCGCGCGCAACGCCAGCTCGTAGATGCGCCCGCGCGGCTCAGGCATCGCCGGAGTGGTTCACGATCGCGCCCACGGGTCCCTGGGAGCCGGGGCGGCCTGCTCGTCGACGGCGGCCAGGTAGCGCGCCGTGGTGGCGATGTCCTCGTGGCCGAGCAGCTGCTGGAGCCTCGCGAGCTTGCCGCCGTCGGCGAGGTAGCTCAAGGCGAAGCCGTGCCGCAGCGCGTGCGGGTGCGCGAGCCGCGCCGGCACGACTTCCTCGCCAGCGAGCGCGTTCGCCGCGACGCCAAGGCGGGCAACGACCTGCTGGGCGGTGCGTGCCGCGATCGCGCGCGACGGCTTGGCCGGCCGCGCCGGACGATGGACCGTCAGGGCGGGCACCAGCGCCGGCGAAGGCGCGAGCTCATGCAGCGCCAGCACGGCCTTGCGAACCGTGGCGGGCACCGGCACGGTCCGGCGCCGCCCGCCCTTGCCACGCACTCGCAGGCTCCACCCGGCGGTGTCACGCCCGGCGAGCGCGGCGCGATCGGCCGCGCTGGGGCGGGCCGGCACGAGATCGGCCAGCTCGGCGATGGCCAGCTCGGCGACGCGCAGTCCGCAGC
>JBOGYU010000839.1:0-1600 GCA_050696935.1 Solirubrobacteraceae bacterium
GTGCCTGCTGGCGGCGCTCGGACCGCGGATGCTAGCGCTGGCCCGCGAGCGCACGGCGGGCGGGCACCCCTACTTCGTCCCAGTGGAGCATACGCGCGTCGCGCGCGAGGCGCTCGGACCGGAGCGGCTGCTGGCACCCGAGCAGGCCGTGGCGCTGGAGAGCGACCCCGTGCGGGCGCGCCGGCACGCCCGCGAGCACATGCACCTGTACCTCCGGCGGCCCAACTACGCGAACAACCTGCTGCGGCTCGGCTTCACGGACGACGACCTGCGCGACGGCGGCAGCGACCGCCTCGTCGACGCGATCGTCGACTGGGGCGACGAGGAGGCGATCGCTCAGCGCGTGCGCGAGCATCACGTGGCCGGCGCCGACCACGTGTGCATCCAGGTGATCGGCACGCCCGCGGACCGGCTGCCGCGCGAGCCGTGGCGGCGGCTCGCCGCCGCGCTTACGGGGTGACCGGCGCGCGCAGGCGCGGCACGACGCCGGTGCGGACGGCGTCGAGGAACCCGTACTTGTCCGGCAGCGGCATCGTCAACCACAGGCGATCGGCTCCCCACCCGGCCAGCTCCTCGACGCGGGCGGCGAAGCCCTCCGCGGTGTCCGCCACCGCGAACCGGCGGGCGAGGTAGTCGAACAGCGCGAGCTCGTGCACCCGCCGGACGTTCCCGCGCCCGGCGCCGGGCAGCTCGTGCTCGGTGTAGTCGTAGCCGTCCACCAGCGCCTGCAGGCGGTCGCGGAGCTCCTCGGGCACGGCCTTGCCCTTGAAGCCGCTCCGCAGGCAGGCGTTCGACCCCGCCGCCAGGTGGGTGGCGATCGCCTCGCGCGCCTGCTCGCGGGTGGCGGCGATGCTGGCGCCCATGAGCCACCACACGTCGAGGTCGTCGAGGCTCCTGCCCGCCCGCCCAGCGCCCTCGGCGAGCATGGCGTGCACCTGCGGCACCAGCTCGGGGACCACGCCCGTGCCGACGATCACGCCGTCGCACAGCTCCCCGGCCAGCGCGAGCCCGCGCGGGCCCGACGCGGCCAGGTAGATCGGGACGCGGCCGCTGGTGGCCCGGAACCGCACGTCGCGGCCCCGGTAGGTCGTGCGGCCGCCGTCGAGCAGCTCGCGCAGCGCCACCACGTACGCGCGAAGGCGCTGGATGGTCGCCGGCCGCTCCCCGACCCCATGCGCGGCGCTGTCGCCCGCGCCGATGCCCACCATCGCCCGTCCGCCGCTCAGCTCGTCCAGGGTCGCGACCGCCGCCGCCGTGACGAGCGGATGGCGCGTGATCGGGTTCGTGACCCGCGGCCCGAACATCACGCGGCTCGAGTTCAGCGCGACGACCGTGCCCTGGACGTACGCCTCGGGGTACAGCGACGGCGAGTCGCCAAAGCCGATGGCGTCGAACCCGGCGGCCTCGATCGCGCGCACCCAGTCGCCGAGCTCCCCGATACGGTCGCACACCAGGCTCACGCCGAGGCGCGTCCGGCCGGGCTCAGGCATCGCTCCCGACGACGGCCGCCGCGTCGAGCACGCGGCAGCCGGCGCCCTCCTCGTACACCACGAGCGGGTTGAGGTCCAGCTCGCGCAGGAGCGGGCCGGCGTCGGCGGCG
>JBOGYU010000840.1:0-1599 GCA_050696935.1 Solirubrobacteraceae bacterium
GGCACGACCTCCGGCACGAACTCGTGCGCGCGCGCGACGACGTGGTCGCCGGGCGCCGGCACGAGCTCGTCCGCCGCCTCCTCGATCGCGTCGCGGTTCGGCTGCGGCCCGTACAGGCCCGCGTCGACGGCCCCGGCCGCGGCGGCGCGCATGATGTCCTGGGCGTCGCCGGACGCCCGGGCGAGGGCGTCGGCGAACGGGGTGGCCTGCTCGACCAGCGCCTGGATCGCCGGGGAGGCGAGCCCCTCGGCGGTCGCGCGGTCGTTGCGCGCCTCGAGCTCGACTTCGTCGGGCAGCGCGGGGCGCGCCTCCACCTCGACGTAGGAGCGCTGGAAGAAGCCGGCCACGCCGCCCGCGAGGCCCTCGCGGCGGCGGAGCACGATGGCGTCGGGGCCGAGCTCGGCCCGGATCTTGGGCAGCAGCTCCTCAAGGCTGCGGCCGCGATAGGTCGTCGTATCCATGTCCAGTTCCTAGATCGGCACTAACCCGCCATCGCAACAGTCGGGACGCCCTGGCGGGCGGCGATCGCCGCCGCGTCGAGCACCCCGAGCGTCTCAACGCTGACACCGGCCGCGATCTCGTTGTAGGAGCAGACCGCGAGCTGGGGCAGCCGCTGCTCGCACAGCCGGCGCAGGTGGCGGCGCACCCGCGCCGAGCACAGCAGCACCGGCCGGCCGCCGCGGGCGAGCGCGTGCTCCACCTGCTCCGAGCAGGCGTCGACCAGGCCGTGCGCGCGCACGGGGTCCATCGCGAGGAACTCGCCGTCGGCGGTCTGCACCAGCGCCTCGGCGACGTCCTGCTCGAGCGCCGGGTCCAGGGCGATCGCCTTCAGCGTCCCCTCGGCGTCGAGGTACGGCGCCACGATCGTGCGCCCGAGCGCCTGCCGCGCGTACTCGGCGAGCATCGCGACGTCGCGCGTGAGGCGCGCCTTGTCGCCCACCGCCTCGACCACCGCGCCGAGGTCGCGGACCGACACGCCCTCGCGCAGCAGCGCCTGGAGCACCCGCTGGATCTCGCCGACCGACAGCACGTCCGGCACGACCTCGTCGACCACCGCGGCGTTGACCTCCTTCAGCTGGTCGAGCAGCTGGCGGGTCTCCTGGCGCGTGAGCAGCTCGGAGGCGTGCGCCCGGATCGTCTCGGTCAGGTGGGTGACGACGACCGACTCCGGGTCGACCACCGTCCACCCGAGCGCCTCGGCCTCGGCCCGGCCCGCCTCGGGGGTCCACACGGCGGGCAGGCCGAACGCCGGCTCGGTGGTGGGGATGCCGGGGAGCTGGCCCATCGCGTCGCCCGGGTCCATCGCGAGGTGATGGCCGGCCATCACGCCGCCGCGCGCCACCTCGCTCCCGCGCACGCGCATCACGTACTCGTGCGAGTCCAATCCCACGTCGTCGCGAATCCGCACCGGCGGGATCACCATGCCCAGCTCGGAGGCGATCTGGCGCCGGATCGTGCCGACGCGCTGAAGCAGCGTGCCGCCCGCCTGGCCGTCGACCAGCGGCACCAGGCCGAAGCCGATCGCCAGCTCGAGCGGGTCGAGCGCGAGCGCGTCGAGCGCCGCGTCGCGCGGGGCCGGCAGGTCGCCGGAGACCGCGC
>JBOGYU010000841.1:0-1598 GCA_050696935.1 Solirubrobacteraceae bacterium
GCCCTGCGCACGTTCGCGGACGCGCCGACCGCCGGCGGCCCACCGGGCTAGAGCGCCCGTACGGCCTGGCGCGCCGGCATGCCGCCCTCGAGCAGCTCGAAGGCCACGCGGATCGTGTTCGGCGCGTCCAGGCACTCGAGCAGCACGAGCGCGACGTCGTCGCGCGGCACCTCGCCGCGGCGGCCCAGCCCGCGGGCGGCATCCACCCGGCCGGTCCCCGGGCCGTCCGTCAGCCGCCCGGGGCGCACGATCGTCCAGTCGAGCCCGCTGGCCTCGAGTGCCGTGTCGGCATCCGCCTTGGCCTGGAGGTAGGCGCGCATCCCCTCGGCGGCGTGCTCGACGTCCTGGGTGCCCATCGAGGAGACCATCACGTAGCGCTCCACTCCCAGCTCGCGGGCGGCCTCCATCAGCTTCACGGCCGCGCCGAGGTCGACGGTGCGCTTGCGCTCGGGCCCGCTGCCGGGGCCGGCTCCGGCGGCGAAGACGATCGCGTCCGCGCCGCCGAGGTGCGGGCGCGGGTCGTCGTGCTCCAGGTCGCAGAGCACCGCCCTCGCCCCGATGCGCTCGAGGTCGGGGGCGTGGTCGGGGTTGCGGATCAGTCCGCGGCCGGTGTGGCCGCCCTCGGCCAGCAGCCGCAGCAGCCGCCGCGCCACCTGGCCGTGTCCGCCGGCGACGAGTACGTCCATCCCCGGCAACTACCCGCTGCGGCAGGGATCGGACCGCACCCGGCGGTAGACGCCGTCGGTGCGCTATGAAGGCGGCGTGCACAGTGGCCGCGCCTTCGTGCTGGACGAGGATCCGCAGCTCGCGGAGGCGGTCCCGGAGGCGCAGCGCGAGACGGCGCGGCAGGCGAGCCTCGCCGCGGTGATCCAGGTGCCGCCCGGCCTGTGGGACGCGCGGCAGGACGCCCACCGCGCCCGCCCCGGCTTCGGCCTGCTGGTCCTCGACGGTCTCCTGATCCGGCGCGTCGGCTCCGACGGGCGCTTCGGCGCCGAGCTGCTCTCGGCGGGCGACCTGCTGCGGCCGTGGGACTACGACGGGGACGACTCGATCGGCTTCGAGACCCACTGGCGCGTCCTGACGGAGACCGCGCTGGCCGTGCTCGACCCGCACTGGGCCGCCCGCATGGCGCGCTACACGCTCGTCGGCCCGGAGCTCGCGGGCAGGGCGCTGTCACGCTCGCGCCGGCTCGTTGCGATGATGGCGATCGCCCAACAGCCGCGGCTCGACGAGCGGCTGTGGATGATCTTCTGGGAGCTCGCCGACCAGCACGGGCGCGTGTGCGCGGACGGCGTCCGGGTGGAGCTGCCGCTCACGCACGAGGTCCTCAGCCACCTCGCCGCCGCGCGCCGGCCGTCGGTGTCCGGGGCGCTGACCCGGCTGGCGGAGCAGGGCCGGTTGCGGCGGGAGGGGCGCGCCTGGGTGCTCGCGGGCGAGCCGCCGTCGGTGGCGTCAGCTCTCTGACGGCCCGAAGCGGGTCCGGGACAGCCGCCGCGCCCGGCCGGACTCGACCGTCTCGCGGAGCGCCGCCGCGAACCGTCCCGGCCCCCAGAACCGCGCGCCGGCCTCGCGCGCGGGCTGCCGCCGCTCCAGCGGCC
>JBOGYU010000842.1:0-1594 GCA_050696935.1 Solirubrobacteraceae bacterium
GGCACGGCTGTGGAGTGCGGGCGCCCCGAACCGCGTCCGGCGGGCGAGGAGAAGACCTTCCGCCCCTATGACCCCGATCAGGTGCTGCTGATGGCGCCGGTGCTGCGGGAGTGGATCCCGGAGGGCGATCTGGCGCACTTCGTCTCCGATCTGGTCGAGACCGGCGCGCTGGACCTGTCGGCGATCTACGCCGCCTATGGCGACGAGCGCGGCTATCCGCCCTATGACCCGCGGCTGATGGTCAAGCTGCTGATCTACGGCTATGCGAACGGGGTGATGTCCTCGCGCAAGCTGGAGGCGGCGACCTACCGCGATGTGGCGGTGCGGATGCTGTGCGCCGATCAGCAGCCCGACTACCGCTCGATCGCGCGCTTCCGGGCGCGCCACCTGGAGGCGCTCTCGGAGCTGTTCGTGCAGGCGCTCGGGCTGTGCCGCAAGGCGCGGCTGGTGGGGCTCGGGACGCTGGCGCTCGATGGCACCAAGCTGCGCGCCAACGCCTCACGCCACAAGGCGATGAGCTACGAGCGGATGGTCAAGGCCGAGGCCGGGCTGGAGGCCGAGCTCGCCGCGCTGCGCGAGAACGTCGCTGCCCTGCTGGCCGACGCCGAGCGCACCGACGCCGAGGAGGACGAGCGCTTCGGCCGCGACCGGCGCGGCGACGAGCTGCCCGAGGAGCTGCAGCGCCGCGAGGGGCGCCTGCGGCGCATCCGCGAGGCCAAGCAGGCGCTTGAGGCCGAGGCCGCCGAGGCAGAGACGGCCCGCCGCGCCGAGCTCGAGGCGCAGGGCAAGAAGCCGCGCCGGCGCAAGGGTGGGCGCGACCCGTTCAAGCCCAAGCCGGCGGCGCAGCGCAACTTCACCGACCCCGAGTCGAAGATCATGAAGACCTCCGACGGCGCCTTCCACCAGTGCTTCAACGGCCAGGCGGTCGTCGACTCCGCCGCCCAGGTGATCGTCGCCGCCGAGCTCTCGGACGAAGCCCCCGATCAGCGCCAGCTCGAACCGGCGCTCGACCAGCTCGACGAGAACCTCGAGGCGATCGAGGCCGAGCTTCCCGAGCATGCGGCGCTGCTCGCCGACGCCGGCTACTTCTCCGAGGACAACGTGCGCATCAGCGCCGCGCACGGACTGGACGGCTACATCGCCACCGGCCGCTTCAAGCACTCAGAGCCGCCGGCACCGGCGCGGCGCGGACCGATCCCAAAGGACGCCACCCCCAAGCAGCGGATGGCGCGCAAGCTCAGGACCAAGAAGGGCCGTGGCGTCTACGCCCGGCGGAAGGCGATCGTCGAGCCGGTCTTCGGCCAGATGGACACCGTCCAGAGCGCCCGGCGGCTGCTGCTGCGCGGCAAGCCGGCCGCCCGCGCCCAGTGGCGCTTCCAGTGCGCCGTCCACAACCTGCTCAAGCTGCACCGGGGCGGCGGGCTCGCCCTGCTCGGCGGCGCGTGAGGGCGCCGGAGCCCAGATGCATACCCCCAAAGGGCATCGGGGCGTTTCCGCGGAAGCGCGAACCGCCGGCCATGAGACGATCCCGGCCGTGATCGCCCCGCCACCCCGCCTCTCAGTTGGGCCACGTTAGCGACCCAGGCTCCTAGCC
>JBOGYU010000843.1:0-1589 GCA_050696935.1 Solirubrobacteraceae bacterium
TGAGGACGAATGCGCTCGCGGTCTCGCGGACCTTCGCCGGCTGCGGCTGCGTCAGGACCTGCTCTCTCTGCCGGTGCTCCCGGCCGGTGAGCCCGCCGCGCCGGCGCGTCACCGGCGCCTGAGGGCCGACGCGAGCGCGCCGAGCGCCGAGAGCGCCGCCGCGGCGAGCGCTCCACCCGCCGCGTAGCGCATCCAGGCCGGCGTGGGCGGGACGCTTCCGTAGGGGCCGACGCCCTCGGGGACCGGATGGAAGAGGTTCCCCCGCGCGGGGTCGAACATCGGTGTCGCCACGGACGGGAGGAGTATCCCCGAGAGCTCGATGCCGGTGCGGCTTGATGGCCCGCAGGCTCGCCTGCCTGCACGGCGATCCGGGGACGTCGCGCTGGCACGGCGGCTGCTGAGACTCCGTTGTCCGGAGGACCGCCAGCTCGTTTGGTGGGGAGGCCCGCCTTGAGCAGTCGGTCCTCCGGCTTGTCTGCGAGATCGCGGCTCCGGCTCGTCGCGCGTTAGCGCAGGTCCTCGAGCCCGACGAGCTCCGCGGCCCACGAGCAGTACCGCTGCACGTTGTCGACGTACTCGTCGACGTTCTCCTCGACGTACCAGGGCGCGCCGTCGCAGAGCTCCATGGTGATGTCCGCGAGGTGCACGTCCTCGGGATCGAGGTGCCAGCTCCACGGGGCGTTGTGCCCGCCGGCGCCGCTGCCGCGCAGGATCCGGCCGTTCGGGATGCCGCCCTCGCGCCGGCCGTCACGCAGGTCGATGAGCTGCTGGATCGTCGCCTTGTTGGTGACCCAGACCTTGAAGGTCTCGCCGGTCACGTCGAAGGTCGCGAGCACTCCGCCGCGCAGGCCACCGGCGGCACCGGGGACGCACGCGGCGAAGACGAGGGTCAGGGCCAGCGCCAGGGTGCCGTGCCGCAGAGCTCTCACTGTCGGATCTCCTCTTCCTCGGTACTGCGCGTGAGACGCGCGGGCGCGGCGCTCTGTTCCGGCGCCGGACCGTCAACTCCGCGACAGTTCCGGCCGCCGTACCCTACCGGCCGGTGCCACGATGATCGCCGTGCGCCGGCTCGACGAGGTCGCGCGAGCGGCGCTGCGGCTCGGCCTCACCTCCTTCGGGGGACCGATCGCCCACCTCGGCTACTTCCACCACGAGTACGTGGTCCGGCGCCGCTGGGTCGATGAGGCGACTTATGCGGATCTCGTCGCGCTGTGCCAGTTCCTCCCGGGCCCGGCGAGCAGCCAGCTCGGCATCGCGATCGGGACGCTGCGCGCCGGCGCGCTCGGCGGGATCGTGGCTTGGGTCGCCTTCACGCTCCCCTCGGCGATCGCCCTCGTGGCGTTCGCGCAGCTCTCGGCGACGGTCGATGTCTCAACGGCCGGTTGGATCCAGGGACTGAAGCTCGCGGCCGTCGCCGTCGTCGCGCACGCGGTGCTCACCATGTGGCGCGGCCTCGCGCCCGATGCCGCTCGCTCCGTCCTCGTCCTCGTTGCGGCCGCGGTCGCGCTCCTTTGGCCCTCGGCGGTCACTCAGGTCGGGCTCATCGTCGGCGGCGCGGTGGCCGGCTGGCTCGGCCTGCGCGTCCCGGC
>JBOGYU010000844.1:0-1586 GCA_050696935.1 Solirubrobacteraceae bacterium
AGATCAGCGTCCCGCACGGCAGCGTGCGGTGCGCGACGCCCACGATCTCCGGCGTGTACAGCTGACCGCAGGCGGTCCGGTTCCCGTAGAAGCCCGGCCCGTACCAGGAAGCGATGACCGCGCCTTCGATGGCCGGGGCCTGCGTAGCTCGGACGGTCACCGGCTGCGGCGGGGGCGTGGGCTCGGGCGTCGGCGCCGGTGGCGCCGGCGGAAGGAAGCGGTCCGCGGGCGGGGTGTCGTCGATGATGGAGGCGGCCAGCACGCGCGGCGAGGGCTGCGGCGAAGTGCCGCCGAGGCCGAGCGGGATCGCGAGCGCGCCGGCGAAGACAAGCACGCCGATCTTCGCCAGGCGCGATCGGCTCGGCAGGGACGAGGGAGATCTGAACGGCAGCACTTGCGGAGGCCGGCCCCGTGCAGGTGTGGGTCCACCGCCTGTCTGGGCGCTGCACAGGTGGGCGGCCATCCGACAGGTCACGCACGGGGAGCGCTTGCTCGCTCGGCCATGTTTCCCGCCCTGCGCGATACGCGGCCGTTACTCGGCCGTCTCCTCCCCGGTACTCGGGTGGCTACTGGCGCTCGGCGACGACCACAAAGCGCGGGTCGTCGGGGTACGCGCCGGTGGAGGTCTGGAGGGTGAGCCGCTCGTCGTCGGTGGGCTCCACCCAGGAGACGTCGCTCGGCGGGACGCGTGGATGGATCTCGGTCACCACGTAGCGCAGCGACGTGCCCGCAGGCGTCGAGACGAAGACCTCGTCCCCGACGCGCGCCCCCCACAGCGCGAGGAACATCCCGAGCCGCGCGTGCGCGTAGATGTAGGCGTTGCCCCGCTCACCCGGGATCGCCGATCCGGGCAGATGGAACGCGGCGTCCTCGGGCGTCTCCCCGCGGATGACGTCCCGTTCGACCTCGCCCGCCTGGATCGGCAGATCGATGCCCAGGCGGAAGATCTGGATCCGGTAGCCGTCCGGGATCGCCTTCGGCACGGATGGAGCGGGGGTGTCGACGACGCCGGCGCCGCTCGCGGCGGCATAGGGGGTCGGGGTCGGGCTCGGGGCGGGCGAGGTCGCGAGGGCGGCAGGGGGCGACGGCTCCGGCGCCGCCGGGCCGAGACTGGACCCGAGCGCGGCGAACGCGAGGAGGAGGACGGGCGGGAGGCCGCCGGCCAGCACGGAGATGAGCCGTGGGGGCATCGCTCTATTCTCGATGCACCTTCGATGCCTGCCGACCGCTCGGTCTTCCGAGCCCGCCGTGAGCGTGCGGCCGCGGCCTGCCGCGAGGCGGGGATCGCGGCGCTCCTCCTGTCACCGGGATCCGACCTTACCTACCTGAGCGGATACCGCCTCCACGGCAGCGAGCGCCTCACCTGCCTCGTGCTCCCCGCCGACGGCGCGCCGTTCCTGGTCGTGCCGGCGCTGGAGGCGCCGCGCGCGGCGGCGGCGGTCACGGACTGCGAGCTGCACGTGTGGCAGGAGACCGACGACCCGGCCGCGCTCGTCGCCTCGCTCGTCACCGCGGACGGGCCGGTGGCCGTCGCCGACCACATGTGGGCGCTGTTCGTCCTCCGGCTCCAGCGCGCGATGCGCGGG
>JBOGYU010000845.1:0-1580 GCA_050696935.1 Solirubrobacteraceae bacterium
GTGCTCGGCGACGGTCGGGTCGCTCCAATCGCGAGGCGCTGTCATCGGCTCCTGGCCAGCTCCTGGAGGGCTGCCTTGATGCGGGTGTCCAGCTCACCGGCCGTGCCGGCCACCGCCCCGGCCGCCGGCCACAGCAGCCGCCGCCGCACCGCCGCCGCGCTCGCGCGCCGCCACGGCAGCGCCGGCCCGACGCCCATGAGGAACAGCAGCGCCAGCATCACCGGCGCGGCGGTGGCGTTGAAATAGGGTTCGCCGACGCTCAGGCGCGACCCGTCGAGCGCCTCCGCGAGCAGCGGGAACAGCGTGCCGATCAGGACCGTGAGCGTGATGCCGACGAGCAGCAGGTTGTTGAGCAGGAACGCGCTCTCGCGGCACACCGGCGCGTCGAGCTCGCCCTCGCTGCGCAGCCGCTCGCCGCGCCACACGAGCAGCCCGGCGGAGACCGCCAGCACGACGCCGATGAACGCGAGCAGCGCCGGCCCGACGACGCCCTCGGCGAACGCGTGCACGGACGACAGCACGCCGCTGCGGGTCAGGAACGTCGCCAGCAGCGTCAGCGCGAACGTCGCCACCACCAGCGTGAGGTTCCACAGCTTGAGCATGCCGCGCTTCTCCTGGACCATCACCGAGTGGATGAACGCAGTGGCGGTGAACCACGGCAGCAGCGACACGTTCTCCACGGGGTCCCAGGCGAAGTAGCCGCCCCAGCCGAGCACCGCATAGGACCACGCGCCGCCGAGCACGATCCCGAGCGCCAGGAACGCCCAGGCGACGAACGTCGCGCCGCGCGTCACCGCGATCCACCGGTCGTCGAGGCGGCCGGTGACGAGCGCCGCGATCGCGAACGCGAACGGGACGGTGAAGCCGACGAGCCCGACGTACAGCAGCGGCGGGTGGATCGCCATCAGCGGGTGGTTCTGCAGCAGCGGCAGCGGGCCGCGGCCGTCCGCCGGCGCCGGGGAGATCGTCTCGAACGGCGACGCCGGCCCGGCGATCAGCCAGAAGAAGAACGCGGCGACCACGAGCATGACGGCCTGCGCGACCGGGAACAGGTCCGGCGCCCGGCGCGGGCCGAGCAAGGCGGTGGCGGCGATGAAGGCGGCCAGGACGGCGACCCAGAGCAGTATCGAGCCCTCGAGCGAGCCCCACAGACCGATCGCCGAGTAGAACGCCGGCGTGTCGCGGCTGCCGTTGGCCGCCACGTAGGCGAACGAGAAGTCGTGCCGCAGCAGCGCCGTCACGAGCACCGCCACCCCGATCAGCGCCAGCGGGAGCAACATCACGGCGGCCATCCGCCCGCAACGCACGAGCGCCGGGCTGCACCGCCCGGCGCCCAGGGCGCTCGCCGTAGCGCCGAACGCCGCCAGCGCGAGTCCGGCCGTCGCCGCGAACTGCCCGAGCGCCGCGGTCATCGCCCCTCTGGCGCCGAGTACTGCTCGTCGTGCTTGACGATCACATCCGAGGAGCGCAGCACGCCGCCGGCGTACCGGCCCTCCACGAGCGCCTGGCGGCCCTCGGCGAACAAGCTCGGCGGCGCGCCGCGGCTGGCGACCGCCACCGCGGCTCGGCCGTCCGTGAGG
>JBOGYU010000846.1:0-1577 GCA_050696935.1 Solirubrobacteraceae bacterium
TCAGCCCGCTGCGCAGCTCGGCGAGGCGCGGGCACGGGTGCGCCCGCTCCTGCAGCGCCGCCAGCAGCGGCGCCGCGGCGCTGCCGCGCTCCAGCTCGGATCGGGGGCCGATGACGCCGCCGCAGTTGCTCGTGATCTCCTGGCCGCTCCAGTGGCCCTGCGCGATCGCCCGCTGGGGGTCCATGCCGTCGACGGTCACGCCGAGGAAGGTCTGCGCGATGTAGTCCGGGATCGCGCTGCCGCCCGCCGCGCCGACGACGAGCCGCAGCCGCCCGCCGGCGTCGAAGGCCAGCGACGGCGCCATCGAGGTGCGCGGGCGCTTGTGCGGCTCCATCGCGTTGGCCGGCACGCCCGGCGAGATCGAGTCCAGGCGCGTGAAGTTCTCCTGCACGTTGTTGAGCACCATCCCGCGCGCCTCCATCTGCGCGCCGAAGTTCGAGTTGACCGTCGTGGTCATCGACACGGCGTCCCCGCCCCGGTCCACGATGCTCACCTGGCTGGTCATGTCCTCGCCGGCGCCCGGCGGGTCGCCGGGCTCGACTTCCTGGATCGCGCGCTCGGGGGAGAAGAGGCCGAACCGGTCGTCGAGGTAGCCGTGGTCGAGCAGCCCGTCCACCGGCACCGCGTGGAAGTCCGGATCGCCGACGTGCTCGCGGCGGTCGAAGTTCGCGAGCCGGCTGGCCTCGATCGCGAGGTGCACGCGCTCGGGCGTCAGCGGCGCCATGTGCGCGACCCCGCCGCGCTCCATGAGGCCGAGCTGCTGGAGCACGGTCACGCCGCCGAATGAGGGCGGCGGCGCGGTGCACAGCGTCCGGGCGAGGCGCTCCCGGCAGATCGCCTCGCGCCGGACGGCCCGGTAGCCCGCGACGTCCTCGGCGGTCATCAGGCTGGGGATCGCGGCGGGCCCCGCCGCGTCGGTCACGAGCTTGTACGGCCCTGCCGTGGCGCGCGCCACGATCGCGGGGGCGATCGTCCCGTCGGGGTCGTAGAAGGCGTCGGCGCCGCCCGCGCGCACCTCGCGCAGCACCCCGGCGAGCTCGCGGTTGACGATCCGGGCGCCGGCCGGCTTGGGCGCGTCGCCGTCGCAGTAGCGCGCCCGCAGGTCGGGGTAGCGGCAGCGGGGGAGGCCGAAGGTGGAGGCGCTCATCACCTCGTGCAGGTACGGCGGCATCGCGAAGCCGCGCTCCGCCAGCTCGATCGCACGGTGCAGCAGCCGCCGCCACGGGAGCCGCCCGTCGCGCTCGTGGGCCTGCTCGAGCACGCGCACCGTTCCCGGGATGCCGACGGAGCGCCCGGTCGCGGCGACCTCGCTCTCGAACTCCTCCACGCCGAGCTCGGCGCGCTCGCGCTCCGTGGGCGTGCGCAGCCCGTCGGTCGTCTCCCCGGGAGCGCGGGCGAGTCCCTCGTAGTGCCGCACGCTGCCGCGCGAGCGGTCGAGGTGGGTGATCAGCGTCCCGCCGCCGAAGCCGGACGACTGCGGCTCGACCACGGCCAGCACGGCCTGCACCGCCACGGCGGCGTCGACGGCGTTGCCGCCGCGCCGGAGCACGTCGCAGCCGGCCGCCGCCGCCTCGGGG
>JBOGYU010000847.1:0-1575 GCA_050696935.1 Solirubrobacteraceae bacterium
GTCGAGGAGCGCGCGCCCCGCGAGGTCGAGCGCGCCGATCCGCTCGAGGCACTGCTGCGTCGTCGGGTGCAGCCCGGTGCCGAAGGCCATGCCGGGGTCCAGCGAGAGGACGACGGCGTCCCCGGGATCGGCGTCCGACCATGTGGGGCGGACGAGGAAGGGGCCGGCGCGGACCGGCGCGATCGACCTCTTCCAGGCCTCCAGCCAATCCTCGTCGTCGATCCGCCGCACCGAGAGCTCGCCGATGGGGCCGAGCCCGAACGCCTGGAGGTGCCCGAGCGCCTCGCGCACCCGCCGCACGCGGATCCGCGCGGCCGGGTCGTACACGAGGTAGGCCTTCACGACGTGGTCGGCGCCCTCCCCGGCCTCGAGGGGCTGCTCCACGGCGATGCCGTTGTACCCGACGCGGTCGAGGATCTCGCTGACGGCCTCGACGGCCTCGGCGTGCGCGGGGACGGCGAGCTCGAGCCAGCGGAGCGGCCGGTTACTCGCCACCCAGCGCGTCTTTGATCCGGTCGAAGACGCCGGCGTCCTCCTCCGGCTCGCCGCGGCCTGCGCCGCGCAGCTTCTCGTAGAGCGCGCGCTCCTCCTTGGTGAGCCGGCGCGGGATCACCACGTCGAGGTAGACGAGCTGGTCGCCGCGCCCGCTGCCGCCGAGATGCGGCACGCCCTTCCCGCGCAGCCGGACGAACGAGCCGTGCTGCGAGCCGGCCGGGATCCGCACCTTGGCGACGTCGCCCTCGATCGTCGGCACGCTCGTCTCGTCGCCGAGCGCGGCCTGCGCCGGCGTGATGCGCATGACGTGGACGACGTCGTAGCCCTCGCGCCGGAACTTCGGGTGCTCCTTCAGGCGGACGAGCACGTACAGGTCGCCCGACGGACCGCCGCGGAGCCCGGCCTCCCCTTCGCTCGCGACGCGCAGCTGCTGCCCGTCGTCGATCCCCGGCGGCACCGTGAGGGTGATCCGGCGCTCGGTGCGGACGCGGCCCTCGCCGCGGCAGTCGCGGCAGAGCTTCTCGACGCTCTTCCCGGCGCCCCCGCAGCGCGGGCAGGTCTGCACGTTCACGAACCGGCCGAAGACGGACTGCTGGACCTGCCGGACCTCGCCGCGGCCCGCGCAGGTCGGACAGGTCGAGGTCGGCGAGCCCGGCTCGCCGCCGCTGCCGCCACAGCGCGCGCACTGCTCGAGGCGCGGCACCGCGATGATCTTCTCGCCGCCGCGGACGGCGTCGATGAGGTCGAGCTCGATCTGCATGCGCAGGTCGGCGCCGCGCGTCGGCCCGCGCTCGCGCCGGCGCAGGTCGCCGCCGAAGAACGTGTTGAAGAGGTCCTCGATGCCGAATCCCGCGAACTCCCCGTTGCCGAACATGTCGTAGCGCTGGCGCCGCTGGGGGTCGGACAGCACCTCGTAGGCCTCGGTGATCTGCTTGAAGCGGTCGGCCGAGCCGCCCTCCGTGCCCGTGTCGGGATGGTGCTCGCGGGCGAGCCGCCGGTAGGCGCTCCGGATCTGCTCCCCGGAGGCGTCGCGCGGCACGCCCAGGACCGCGTAGTAGTCGGCGGTGGCCATTCGACTAG
>JBOGYU010000848.1:0-1569 GCA_050696935.1 Solirubrobacteraceae bacterium
GCCGTGCCCAGCAGCGCGCGCGCCTCGTCGGGCGTCGCCGGCCGGCGCTCCAGCTCGCGCGCGATCCGCACCGTCCGCTCCACCAGCTGCGCGTTGTCGCGCAGCTGCTCGCCGCGCCGGTAGAGCACGTTGTCCTCCATCCCGACGCGGACGTTGAGGCCCATCGCGAGCGCGATCGTCGTGATCGGCAGCTGCGTGGCGCCCATCGAGGTGACGTTCACCCGCAGCTCGTCGGCGGCGACCGGGAGGTCGTCCAGCCGCGCCACGAGGTCGAGCAGGTTGGCGGGCGCCCCGCGCACGCCGCCCTGCGTCGGGGTCTGCATCACGAAGTTGACCGTGTACGGCGGCTCGAGGATCGCCAGCTCGAGCAGGTGCGCGAGCTCCTCGAGCATCACGGAGCTGTACACCTCGAACTCGGGCTTGATCTCCCGCGCCCGGATCTCGCGCGCGAAGCGCTCGATGTCCGAGCGGTGGTTGGGGAAGAAGACCTGCTCGCCGCGGATGAAGAAGTTCAGCAGGCCCATGTTGAGCGAGCACATCTCCGGGCTCAGCAGGATCGTGTTGATCCGCTCCTCGATCGGCAGCCACGGGCTGCCGCCGGTGGTCAGCTGCACGATCGCCTCGGTCTCCGCGCACAGCCGCTCGTGCAGCTCGCCGTAGATCTCCCGCGACATCGTGTTCGAGCCGTCGGGGTTGCGGGCGTGCACGTGCAGGACGGCGGCCCCGGCCCGCCACGCCGCGACGCCCTGCTCGACGATCTCGGCGGGCTGCTCGGGGAGGTTCTCGTTCGCCTCCTTGCCGTGGATGCCGCCCGTCAGCGCGCAGGTGATCACCACCGGGTCGGTGCTTGGCGTCCATCTCATGGCGAGCTCCTCTGTCTCAGGGCCGGGGCGACGCTCTCCGCCAGCGCGTCGAGCTGGTCCGGGTCGGCCGGGCCGATCGTGTACGTGCGGCGCGCATCGTCCCAGGCGCTCGGCCCGCTCCGCCCACGCGGCGATCCGCGGGAACGCGTCGCCGGCGTCCCGGCCCAGCCAGCCGTGCGGGCGCACGCAGACCAGCGGCGCGCTCATCCCGCCGTCTCCCAGGCGATCGCCGTGGTCACCGCCGCGCGGCCCAGGAGCCCGTCGACCACGTCGACGCGCGGGCGGACCTCTGACCGGATGCCGGCGCCGCCGGCCGGCCCCGCGAGCGTGAGCGCGTACACCTCGTCCTCGACGGCCCGGGCGAGGTCGGCGCCGTCGCAGGCGGCCGACACGTGCGCCCGCACCTCCGGCGGGTCGCCGTCCAGCGGCACCGAGGCGGCGCCGAGCAAGGCGTCGACGCCCACGAGGTCGACGCGAAATTCCTCCACGCCCAACTTCGCCAGCCGCAGCCGGAGCACGTCGGCGGCGCGGCGGCCGCGCTCGAGCGCCCCGGCTCCGGCGTACGCGATCTCGACGTCGGCGATCGCGCCGGGACGGGCGACGAAGCCGGAGACCTTCAGCCGCGACGGCCGGCCCGCGTGGCGGGCGCCGCCGACCCGCACGCGGCGCTCTCCCACCTGCTCCAGCGACACGCCCGTGAAGCTGT
>JBOGYU010000849.1:0-1566 GCA_050696935.1 Solirubrobacteraceae bacterium
CCGCGCCCACCGCACGAGCGTCTCGCGCTCATCATCGGTCAACTCGATCGACACGGCAGCGGGACCACGCGGCATTCACGAAGCCTACCACAACTAGCACCAAATTAACGACTCAGGACACTAGCGTCGGCATGTCGAGTGAGGCGGCCAACACGCGGGCGGCCACATGGGAATCGCCCGAGCGGATGACGCCCTCGTCGATTCCGTGGCTCTGCGGCACACACTCGTGCAAGCACGAGATACAGGCCAATTTCCGTGCCGAATCCGTGCCGACGCCTCGCGAGGTTCGACACCGCGCTCGTTCCCTGTTCAGACGGCGCGCGATCGACCGCCCGCCGCGAAGCTCTGGAGACCGAAGCAACCGGTCGAACCGACGACCTTCTGCGTAGGCGACAGTAGGTCCGACAGCCCGCCTTCACAGGAAAAGCCCTGCAAAAGCACGGCTTAGAGAGCGGATGATGGGACTCGAACCCACGACCTTCTGCATGGCAAGCAGCAGCTACGAGCGCTCCGACACTGCCCGATTCGGCCCTGTGGCGTCGTTTCTCAGGTTTCCGCGCTCGATCATGCCGAGCTCCTTTGCGGGCGGATACGGTCCGTTGCGGTGGCTTTCCGTACCCATTCCGTGCCCGCCAGTAGCGGATTCGGGAGCCGGCCAGCTGGCGCGCCTTACCCCCGGCTTGTCGCGACCGAGCGCCTGACGTGCTCCCCTGATGTGCTCCCCGATGCCACCCCGCTGATTGGGCCGAACGGCCCGCGCGGCAGCCACGCCGTGGCCGGGACCTCGGGCCGACGGCTGCCGCAGCGCCCACGGATGCGGCGTACACCGTAGCTCCCGAACGCAGGCCGCAACGCCGGCGAGCAATGCACAGCCCTGCTCGCTCGCCGCCGAATGCGGTGCACGCGCTCACGTGGGCCCCGCGGCGGCGAGCACGGCGTCTAGGACGCGATCCGGTCCGAAGCGAATCACGTCGTCCGCTACCGCGCCGCAGGCGTGCTCGGTCGCCGCGAGCTCGCGGCGCGCGGCGCGCTCGTCGAGCGCCGCAGTGTTGAGCGCGACGGCGGCGACGCGCGCGGGCCGGACCGGCCGGCAGACCGCCTCATAGGCCCGCACGAGCTCTGGCAGCGCGGGCAGGGGGACCTGGGGGTAGTTGCGAATCGCCGTCGCCCCGGCCTGGTGTACGAGCACGAGGACGTCGGGCGCCGAGCCGTGCAGCAGCCCCAGCGTGACACCCGAGTAGGCGGGATGGAAGAGCGCGCCCTGCCCCTCGACGAAGAGGAGCTCGCCGCGCTGGGCTCCCTGCGCGACGAGGCGCTCGGCGGCGCCCGCGACGTAGTCGGAGATGACGTGGTCGACCGCGATCCCCCACCCGGAGATCGCGATGCCCGTCTGGCCGGTGGCCACGAACACTGATGGCAGCCCGCGCGCCCGGGCGGCACGGTCGAGTTCGAGCGTCACCACCTTCTTGCCGACCACGGTGTCGGACCCGACGCTGTGAACGACCCGCAGGCCGGCGCGGCGGGCGCCGGGGCCGCGCGGCACGTCGAGGTCGGGCGGGCCGCGCC
>JBOGYU010000850.1:0-1559 GCA_050696935.1 Solirubrobacteraceae bacterium
CGCCGCAGGTGGCGCACCGCGTCGTCGAGCCGGCCCAGGGTCGCCGCGGCGAGACCCAGCGGCCGGTGCACCGAGCCGAGCACGGCGATCACGCCCGCGCCGCCCGCGATGTAGACGTCCGCGTGCGGCGCCAGCAACCGGTAGGCCTCGGCCGCCACGGGCGCCTCGCCGAACTCCGCGGCGAGGTCGGCGGTCGCGGCCAGCGTGACGACGAGCAGGAACCCGGGCACGTCGCCGGGTGGCGGCATCATCCGGTAGACGCGCCGGGCGTCCGCTCGGCGACCGGTGGCGAGGTAGATCATCGCGGCCACCGCCCGCATGGCCCCGACCTCGACGGACGCGGACTCGATGACCGCCAGGAGCTCGGCGCTGTCCGCACCGGTGTGCGCGCACACCAGCAGCTGGAACCCGACCGACGGCAGCAGTGCGCCCTCGTGCCCGGCGCGCCGGGCGAGCTTCGTGATCTCCTCCCCCAGCTCGGCGGCCTCGGTGAACCGGCCGCGCGAGAACGCGATCGCCGCGCGGCTGCGGACCAGGTGCCAGTCGGCCAGCGGGGAGCGCTGTCGGCGGGCCAGCTCGGCGAGCGAGCTCAGCTCGGCCTCCGCCGCGTCGATGTCGCCGAGCTGGCAGAACGCGTCGAACCGCCACAGCCGGCCCCACATCGCGGCATCCGCGTCGCCGTGCCGCGTGCCCTCGGCCAGCATCCGGTCGCCGAGCACGAGCCGGTCGGGCGCGCCGTCCGGGCCGCTGCGCGCGATCTGCCGCGCTCGCAACGCCTCCCGGATCGCCCGTCGGTCGCCGACCCGCTCGGCCATCGCCAGGGCCCGCGCCGAGCGTTCCTCGGCCCGGCCGAACGCGTGCCACGAGTCGGACACGGCCAGCTGGGCGAGCAGCCGGGCCCGTAGCGCGACGTTCTCCTCCGGGGTGTCCGCGAGCGCCTCGGTGTACAGGGCGGCGCCGGTCTCGTCCCAGATGAAGTCGGTGACGCCCTCCATCACGAGCGCCGCCTCCGCGACGCCGACCGGGTCGTCCGCGGCCCTCGACAGCTCGGCAGCGGCGAGCAGCAGGCGACGGGCCTGCTCCATGTCGTACGCGCGGACCCACGAACGAGCGCCCTCGAGCAGCAGCCGGGCCCGCTCGGGGCCGGACAGCCCGGCGTCCGCCGCGGCCGCCACCGCGCGTCCGTACAGCGCCGCCGCCTCCTCCCACGCCACCTGCGCGCTCGCCTGCTCCGCCGCCCGCACCGCCCACGCCACGGCGGTGGCCGAGTCCCCGACCGGAAGCGACTCCAGCAGGTGGAACGCCACCTCGGCCGCGCGGTCGGCCGCGTCCACCCGGCCGGCCAGGTACCGCGCCATCCGCTCGTGCAGGCGCAGCCGGTCCACGGTGGACACGTCGAGGCGGGCGGTCTCGCGGATCAGGTCGTGGCCGAACCGCCAGTTCCCCGGCCCGGCCACGATCCCCGCGGCGACGGCCTCGTCCAGCGCGGCGAGCACGTCGGCGACGGGCAGGTCGGTGGCCGCGGCCAGCGCGGGCGGCGCGACGGCCGAGCCGAGCAC
>JBOGYU010000851.1:0-1557 GCA_050696935.1 Solirubrobacteraceae bacterium
AGCGCTGCCCGGAGCGGCCTGGTCGGTCACCGTGGCGGATCGGCTGCGAGCCGCGCGGCGACGGCGGTTCGTGGGCCGTGCGGCGGAGCTGGGGCTGTTTCGCGGTGCGCTCGAGGTGGCTTTGGCCTGCTCCCCGACCGTGTTGACAGCTCAGGCCGCGTGGGTTTGTAGGCCAGCAGAACTAAGCCCGCCCGCCTCATCGACGAACCGCGCGGCCCCGGGCTTGTCGCGGAGGCTGCGTGGCGCACCGATAAACACCAGCCGAGGGTTCGCCTCGGATGCTCGACACCAAAGCGCTGCGCCGTGAGGCCTGCGCTGGCGATCGCGACGATCACCGCCGCCTCCAGACCAACCGTGTCCATGAACGCGCTGACGTCCGCGGTGAACTGCTCGACGCCATAGCCGGAGGCAGGCCGGTCGGCATCGCCGTGACCCCGTTGGGTCACCGCGAAGGCGCGGATCGACCGAGGGAGACACGGCAGCACACGCTCGAACGACCGCCACGAGTCGGCGAAGGCGTGGAGGAAGACCACAGGGACTCCGGATGGATCGCCCTGTTCCACGTAAGGCAGCTTCAGGCCGTTCGCGAGCGCCGCCGTCTCGACCAACCGACTGCCTGTATCCTGGCGCCCATCGTCTCACGGCCTGCGAACGGCCGAGGCCCGAGCACCGGAGGAGTCCCGACCGCGGGTGCGAGGCGCTACCGCAATCCGCCGCGGAGCGATAGCGCGACGTACCCCTCGCTTGCTCCCGGCTTGGACGACCAACAGAAGCGCCACTCGGCCGGACCCGTTACCTGCGGTGCATAGGCACGACGTGTGCGCGCGCGAGCTGCGGAATCGGTGGGAGCTCCAGCACGCCGCTGTCGCAACGAGGCACACGCGAGAGCCCGCGGTCCTTCGGCACGACTGCTGCCTGTCGCGCATAGCAGCAGCGAGCTCGAGGGCGTTTCCGCGGGAACGTCGACTACCGCTGATCGTCCAAAGGGGCAGTGCCCGACGTGACCCGCGGAGTACCCATCGAGGCCCCTGAGATGGCGTGCCAGCTACGTCTACGAGAAGTCTCCTGGGCCGCCGGCGACGGCTCCTTCTTTACGCGCGCTCGATCGCGACTGGAACTTCGGTCCCCACTGTGTTCAACGGGCTTGAGGTCGAGCCGGCGCGCGAACACGACCGGGCGGCGAGTTCAGCCACCTCGACCCTCGAAAGACGAAAGACCAGGCCAGTCGGGACCCGGCGGGGGAATTCCAGCTGGCTCAGGGCCTCGGTCGCCCTTGCCCCGCCGCGCGTTCGCTGGCGGCTCGTGCACCCGCCCGCTTAGGCCAACCAGGTCGCGCTCCTCGATGTCGGCCCGGGGCCGGACGGCTGCAGGTGTCGACTACGGACGCTTCCGATTGCGCCGTCCGCGACTGCGTACGGCGTTCGACCACGAGCTCGGGCCACGCGACGTCGACCGGTGAGACTCGCTCCTCACGGCGCTGATGACCCGGGCGAGCTTCCGGGCCGCCGATCGCAGCGAGTGGTCCGGGGTGGGCCGCGTGACGGCGCAGCCCACCCC
>JBOGYU010000852.1:0-1553 GCA_050696935.1 Solirubrobacteraceae bacterium
GGTCGCGCTCGCGCTGCTGGCGGGCGGCGTGGCGGACGAGCTGCTGCGGCCGGACCGCTGGGGCTCGCTGCTGGCGGGGATCGGCCGCGGCATCGAGTCGCTGCCCGGCGTGCGCGTGCCCTACCGCGGCGTGGACGAGTGGACGCTGATCGTGATCCCGCTCGGCGGCACCGCGCTCGCCGCCGCCGCCGCCCTGGCCGCCTTCTGGCCGCGCCGCAACGGCACGGGGTTCCCCGCCGTCGCGCTCGGGCTGCTGGTCGCACTGTACGCGATCCCCGCCGTGGCGCTCGACTTCGAGAGCGAGTTCCTGCGCGGTGCCGCGCTCGCCCTGCTCGTGCTCGCGTTCCTGCGGCTGGAGAAGCTGCGGATCGGCGACGCCGGCACCGCCGGCATGGTCGCGGCCGGCGTCGCGGTGCTCGCGCTGATGCTGGCGCCGGCGCTCGACCGCGACGACCCGTGGTGGGACTACGAGCGCTGGGCGCTCGGCGCGGCCTCCGCCCGCGCGACGGCGTTCACCTGGGACCACAGCTACGGGCCGCTGGACTGGCCGCGCGACGGCCGCGAGCTGCTGCGCGTGCGCGCGCAGCGGCGGCCCGCGTACTGGAAGGCGGTCAACCTCGATTTCTTCGACGGCCTCGGCTGGCGCCAGTCCACGCTCAGCGGCGACGAGCGCGGGCGGCCCACCGACCCGGAGGCGATCGAGCGCGGCACCCAGCGTATCGGCGTGACCGTCCGCAACCTCTCCAGCTCGTCGTACGTCACCGCCGGCTACGCGACGGACGTGGAGGCGCCGACGATCCGCGAGACCCCGCGCGGCGACGGCACGTGGACGCCCAGCCGGCCGCTGCGCCGCGGCGACGCCTACGAGGCCACCGTCTACGAGCCCGAGGCCACCGAGACCCAACGCCGCGCCTCCAGCGCTCAGCAGGCCGACGCACGCTACCTGCGGCTGTACCTGCCCGGCAGCGGGGCGCAGGTCGGGCAGACCGGGGCGCCGCGCTACCAGGTCGACTTCCCGCGCTTCGGGGACGCGTTCAACCGGGTGCAGGCGCGGGAGGCCGACAGCTCCGACGCCTCGACCGAGGCGGTCGCCCGCGAGGTGCTCGAGGAGGGCCCGTACCGGCGCTCGTACCGGCTCGCGCAGCGGCTCATGGGACAGTCGCGCACACAGGAGGACTTCGTGCAAGCGGTGATGGACCACCTGCGGGACGGCTACTCCTACACCGAGACGCCCCGCCGCGAGGCCCAGAACCTCGACGGCTTCGTGTTCGACGCCCGCGGGGGCTACTGCCAGCAGTTCTCGGGCGCGATGGCGATGCTGCTGCGCATGGGCGGCGTGCCGGCGCGCGTCGCCACCGGCTTCACCTCCGGCTCGCAGGACTCCAAGACGAAGGAGTACGTCGTGCGCGACCTCGACGCCCACTCGTGGGTGGAGGTCTGGTACGACTCGATCGGCTGGGAGACGTTCGACCCCACGCCGGCGGCCGCGCCGGCGCGCTCGCAGCCGAACGAGGCCGGCCCCGAGGGCGGGGCCGGCTCGCTGCCCGGACCGC
>JBOGYU010000853.1:0-1544 GCA_050696935.1 Solirubrobacteraceae bacterium
ACCGAAGTAGGCGGGCGGCGGCCTAGTACTACTGTGTTAAAAAAGATACGGAATTCATGGGGTACCCTGCCAGGCTGGACGTATGCCTACCTCCGAGACGGCCCGTGCGCAACGCTTCGCCTCCTATGTGGACCGCCTGGCCGCAGTGCTCGGCCACCGGGATCGCCATGAGCCGCTGCGCGCCTACGTCACGGGCCTGTGCCTGCCCGGGGAGCGCAAGAGTGTCGAGCCGATGGCGGCGCGCGTGGATCCGCGGCATGTCCGCGCCCGCCACCAGTCGATGCATCATTTTGTCGCCGACGCCCCCTGGGACGCGGCCGCCGTGCTGCGCGTCGCGCGGGAGTGGGTGTTGGCGCCGATGGCCCGGCACGGCGGCGTGGGCGCGTGGATCGTGGACGACACCGCGTTCCCGAAGAAGGGGCAGCACTCGGTGGGCGTCGCCCGGCAGTACTGTGGCGTCCTCGGCAAACAGGACAACTGCCAAGTGGCCGTGAGCCTGTCGGTGGCGAATGAGGCCGTGAGTTTGCCCGTCGCCTATCAGCTCTACCTGCCGGAGAGTTGGGCGAAGGACCGCCGGCGGCGACGAGCCGCCGGGGTACCGGAGGCGGTGGCGTTCCAGCCGAAGTGGCAGATCGCGCTCGCCCAGATCGAGACCCTGCAGGCCGAGGGACTGCCGCCGGCTCCGGTCGTCGCCGACGCCGGCTATGGCGACACGACCGCGTTTCGGGACGCCCTGACCAGCGCGGGACTGCCGTACGCCGTCGGGGTGAAAGCCGAGACCACGGCGTGGCCGCCGGGCGCCGCCCCGTGGCCCCCGAAGCGCTGGAGCCGACGCGGCCGGCCGCCCACGCGGGTCCGGCGCACCGCGCGTCATGCCCCCCAGAGCTTGGCGCGGCTGGCCGTCGAGCTGCCGGCGAGCGCGTGGCGGACGGTGACCTGGCGCGACGGCACGCGCGGCGCGCTGCGCTCGCGCTTCGCGCGGCTGCGCGTGCGGCCGGCCCATCGCGATGAGGAGCGCACCGCGTCGCGGCCGGCCGAGTGGTTGCTGATCGAATGGCCGCGGGGCGCCGCCGCGCCCACGAAGTACTGGCTCTCGACCCTGCCGGAGACGACGCCGATCGCCGAGCTCGTCCACCTCGCCAAGCTGCGCTGGCGCATCGAGCGCGACTATCAGGAACTGAAGGATGAGCTCGGGCTGGATCATTTCGAGGGGCGCGGCTGGCGCGGGTTTCATCATCATGGCGCGTTATGTATCGCGGCGTACGCCTACCTCGCCGCCGAGCGCGCGAGGCTTTCCCCCCCGGCGCCTCTGGCCTTCCTCCGCGCCCCTCGCCTTCCCAAGGGGTTCACGCCGCGGGGCGCTGCCGGTACGACCTGAACGTCATGTCCCGACCTCGATCGCGACGCTGTACGAACTCCTCGCCCGTGCGTTGCTGCAACGTCTGCCCTGCCGCTCGTGTGGACGCGCGCCGGGGACCCAATAGTGTCTTGTGACACAGTAGTACTAGGGGCGAGGGTCGTGGCCTCATAACGCGCTCGAAGAT
>JBOGYU010000854.1:0-1526 GCA_050696935.1 Solirubrobacteraceae bacterium
GCGCGAGGTCGTCGCCGAGACCGGCTCGGCGCGCATGCGCGCCGGCGCGGCGGTGCTCGCCCTGAACGCCGCCACGCGCGGCGTCCGCCCGCTTCGCTCCGGCCTCTCGGTGACGTCCTCACACATCGTGCTGACGGAGCCGGTGCCGGACGTGATCGAGACGCTCGGCTGGACCGGGGGAGAGGCGATCACGGACGGCCGGACGTTCCTGCACTACTTCCGCACCACGCGGGACGGGCGGATCGCGTTCGGCTGGGGCGGCGGCCGGCTCGCCTGGGGGGCGCGGCTGCGCGGGCGCGTCGAGGTCGACGCCACGGTCGCGGCGATCACGCACCGGCACCTCGTGGAGACGTTCCCGGCGCTCGCCGGGCGGAGGATCACGCACGCCTGGGGCGGGCCGATCGACGTCGCGCCCAGCCACCTCCCGCAGATCGGGACCCTGCCCGACGGCCCCGTGCACTACGCGTTCGGGTTCACCGGGAACGGCGTCGGCCCCTCGCACCTGGCCGGCCGGGTGCTGGCCGCGCTCGCCACGGGCGCCCGAAGCGACCTCGCGCTGGTCGACCCCACGCCCGCACTCGTCCCGCCCGAGCCGCTCGCCTGGACCGGCGGGATGATCGTCCGCGGCGCGTTCCTGCGCGCCGAGCGGCTGTACGCCGAGGGCAGGACGCCCGACCCGCTCACGCGTGCCGTCTGCGCCGCCCCGCGGGCGCTGGGCATCCATGTGTCCCGGTGAACGGGGCGAACGTCAACTGCGGCATTTAGGGTTCGTCGATAAACAAGTAGCAGGAGTTCCGCCGGTTATGTAGAACTGGTGGTGTGTGATCCATGAGGCGGCGATCGGGGAGCGGTTCCGGGCGCTGGCGGGTGAGCTCGATGAGCGCCGGCGGCGCCTGTGGGCGGCGGCGGAGGCGCGCTCGTGCGGGTATGGGGGGATCGCGGCGGTGGCGCGCGCGACGGGCATCTCGGAGGGAACGATCCGTCGCGGGCTGGATGAGCTTGGCTCGGGGGAGCGGCTTCAGCCGGGCCGGGTGCGGCGTGCCGGTGGCGGGCGCAGGCCGCTGACCGAGACCGATCCGACGCTCTTGAAGGACCTCGAGTGGCTGCTTGAGGCCGACACGCGCGGCGATCCCGAGTCGCCGTTGCGTTGGACGGCCAAGAGCGTCCGTCAGCTCGCCGTCGCGCTGCGCGAGCTGGGCCATCGCGTGCATTTCGCGACGGTCGCGAAGCTGCTGCGCGGGCTGGGCTACAGCCTGCAGTCCAACCGCAAGGCCAAGGAGGGCGCCTCCCATCCCGATCGCGACGCCCAGTTCGAGCACATCAACACCACGGCGAAGGCGGCGATCGACGCCGACGAGCCGGTGATCAGCGTCGACACCTCATGCCGACGTCGGCATGAGGTGTCTAACGCCAACCTCGCGGTTATGCCCACGTCGGTCTGAAATTCGCTGCAAAGTCGGATGTTCGTGGACGTGGAGGTCTCCATAGTCGCGCTGGCGCGGCCGTGGCCGCTGGCGGAGGGCGCG
>JBOGYU010000855.1:0-1525 GCA_050696935.1 Solirubrobacteraceae bacterium
GACGCGCTCCCGTTCCAGGTCCACGAGATCCTCCTGGGCCCGGCGGCCGCCGGGGTCCTGCTCGACCGGGCGCGCACGCGCCGCCCCCTGCGGACTCCGGGCCCGTTCACGCTGCCGCTGCTGCTGCTGGCCGCGGCGCTCGTGGCGGGCGGCGTGACCGGCTGGTTCGGGGGCGCCGACCGGCTCGACCTCGTCAACGGCGCGCGCGACCTCGTCGTCCTGGTCCTGCTGCCGTTCGTCGTCGTCAACGTGATCGAGGACCGGCGCGACCTGCACGCGGCGCTCGCGATCGCCGCGGGGCTCGTCGCCGTCAAGGTGGCGGTTGGGGGGCTCGGCTGGGTGCTCGGGGCCGGGCGGCCGATCGAGGGGACGGTCCTGACCTACTACGAGCCGCTGCCGAACCTGCTGCTGCTGACGTTCGTGCTGACCATGCTCGCGGCGGCGATGGACCGCGCGCGCCTGCCGGGGCTGCTGTGGGTGCTCGCGCCCGCGGCGCTGGCCGTGCTCGTGCTCTCATTCCGGCGCAACTTCTGGATCGCGCTCGTGCTCGGCGTGATCATCGTGCTGCTAGTGGCGGCCGGCGCCCGCGGGCGCGCGCTGCTGCTTCCGGCGGGTGTCGTCCTGGCGATCGCGGTGTGGCTGGGGCTGACGGCGCTCAGCTCGGCGCAGAGCACGAGCCCGGTGATCCAGCGCGCCCAGTCGCTCGCGCCGAGCCGGCTCCAGGCGCTGTCCGACGACCGCTACCGGCTGGACGAGCAGCGCAACGTCCGGGCGGAGCTCGCCGAGCACCCGCTCACCGGGCTGGGGCTCGGAGTGCCATGGTCGGCCCGCCATCCGCTGGCCGAGTACTTCTCCGGCGGGCGCGACTACACGCACGTGACGGTCCTGTGGTGGTGGTTGAAGCTCGGGCTGCTCGGGCTGATCGCCTATCTGGCGATCATGGCGACCACCGTGAGGACCGGCGTGGCGCTGTGGCGGCGCGGCGGGGACGCCTGGGTGCGGTTCGCCGGCCTCGGCGCGGCGGCGGGGGTCCTCGGCCTCGTCGTGGCCGAGACCACCGGGTCGTTCACGGGCGTCGAGTCGCGCGTGACGGTGTTCCTCGCCTCGCTCCTCGGATGGCTCGCGGCCGCCCTGGCGCTCCGCGGCGACCGGCCCGCGCGCGCGTGATCCGCGTCGCGGTCGACGCCAACTGCCTGGCATGGGGCTGGGGCGGCATCCCGAAGTACGTCGACCGGATCGTGCGCGAGCTCGCCGGGGACCTCGACCTGACGCTGCTGGCCAACACGCGCGAGCCGGTCGCCCGCATCCCCGGCACGCGCGAGGTGGTGTGCCGCCGGCGCGGGGGGACGCTGTGGCGCAACGGCTTCGTGACCGGCTGGCTCGCCCGCGAGCGGCCCGACGTGTTCTGGGCGCCGGAGACGCTCCTGCCCTGGCGGCTGCCGGTGCCGGCGGTGGTGACCGTGCACGACGTCGCCGGGCTGCTGCTCCCCGGGATCAAGCCGCCGGCGCAGCGGCTGGCGTACCG
>JBOGYU010000856.1:0-1520 GCA_050696935.1 Solirubrobacteraceae bacterium
GGCCTGCTCGGGGCGCTCGGGTCCCCGGGGGTGCGCACGCTCGTGCTCACGTCCGTGCCGGCGGGCATCGGGATCGGCATCTGCGAGGTCGCGCTGCCGGCGTTCAGCGAGGCGCACGGGGCGGCCGCCACCGCCGGCCTGCTGCTCGCGATGTGGTCGCTCGGGAGCGCCGCCGGGGGCCTCGCCTACGGCGCGATCCCGAACCGGCCGCCGCTGAACCGCGTGCACCTCGTCGTGGCGGCGCTGCTGCCGGTCGGCCTGCTGCCGATGGCGGCCGCGCCGTCGGTGCCCGTGATGGCGCTGCTCGTCCTCCCCGCCGGGGTGTTCATCGCGCCGCTGCTGGCGACCCGCAACGAGCTGGTCGGCTGGGTCGCGCCCGCGGGCGCCCGCACCGAGGCCTACACCTGGCCGGTGACCGCCTTCGTCGGCGGCATCGCGGTCGGCTCCGGGCTGGCCGGCGTGATCGTGGAGGAGGCGAGCTGGCGGACCGCGTTCGTGGCGGCGGCGGTCATCGCCGCGCTCGGCGCCGCCGTCGCCACGGCGCGCCGGCACACGGTGGCCGCCCCCGCCTGAGGAGTGGTGCCAGCACGACCCGCGGATGCGCGCCGCGGCCGTACCCTTGATCACGTGCCGCTGTCCGCGTTCACGCCGCAGGTCCGGGAGTGGTTCGGGCGGGCGTTCGCGGCCCCGACGCCGGCCCAGGAGCAGGCGTGGCCGGCGATCGCGACCGGCGAGCACACGCTGATCTCGGCGCCGACCGGCTCGGGGAAGACGCTCGCCGCGTTCCTGTGGGCGCTCGACCGGCTCGTGGCCGACCCGACGGCGGATCGCACGCGGCTCGTCTACGTCTCCCCGCTGAAGGCGCTCTCCTACGACGTGGAGAAGAACCTGCGCGCGCCGCTGCGCGGCATCGGGGCCGACGTGAAGGTCGCCACCCGCACCGGCGACACGCCGCAGCGCGAGCGGCAGGCCATGGTCCGCCACCCGCCGGACATCCTCATCACCACCCCCGAGTCGCTGTACCTGATGCTCACGAGCCAGGCGGCGAAGATCTTCGACGGCGCCGAGCAGGTGATCGTGGACGAGATCCACGCCGTCGCGCAGACCAAGCGCGGCGCGCACCTGGCGCTGACGCTCGAGCGCCTGGCCGAGGCGGCGGGCCGCGACGTGCAGCGGATCGGGCTCTCCGCCACCCAGAACCCGCTCGATGAGGTGGGCAGGTTCCTGGTCGGGCCGAAACGGCGCTGCACCGTCGTCGACACCGGCGTGCGCAAGCCGCTGGACCTGCAGATCCACGTGCCCGTGGAGAGCATGGTCGAGCCCGGAGCGGGTCCGGAGCTCGACCCGTTCGAGGGCACCGGCCAGGAGGCCACCCGCAAGTCGATCTGGCCGGCGATCTACCCGAAGCTGCTGGACCTGGTGCGCGAGCACCGCTCCACGCTCATCTTCGTCAACAACCGCCGCGGCGCAGAGCGGCTCGCGCTGCGGCTGAACGAGCTGGCCGAGGCGGCTGCCGAAGG
>JBOGYU010000857.1:0-1518 GCA_050696935.1 Solirubrobacteraceae bacterium
TGCGCGTGCGCATCTGCGTCCGCCTCCTCGCGCTCGCCGCCTGCGTGACACACAACCACCACCTCGGGCTCCCCAGCCGACACCTCACCCCATACACCACCTGACCGTGGCATCACTCATCTAGGGCAGGACGGTTGCTCCGACCCCGCCTCCCTACATGCCAGCCGTTGACGTTCGCCGGACCTGCGGCGAACGCCTGACCCCCTCTCGCGCCGGGTATCTTCACCGCCTGCTCACGACGCCTTCACAGCGCGCGGTCATGGCGCTCGCGTTCTTCCCCCGCGGGGGCTCGGCCCACGTGGCCCGCAGCCTCGCGCGCGCACTCGGCGGCGCCGGGTGGGACGTGACCGTGCTGTCGGGGTCGCTCGCGCGCCCGGGCGAGCACGGCAACGCGCGGGAGTTCTACGCCGGGCTGGACGTGCGGCCGCTGGACATGACGCACGCCCTCGCCGCCCCCGATCCGATGCGCGCGGACCCGCCGATGCATCCCTCCTACGAGGACCGGCCGGGCGCTCCCGACCGCGTGCTCGCCGCGCTCGACGACGACGCGTTCGAGCGGCAGGCCGCCGCGTGGTACGGCGCCCTGCGCGCGGCCGATGCCGCCGGCGCGGACGTGCTCCACCTGCACCACCTGACGCCGATCCACGAGGCTGCCGCGCGGGTGGCGCCGGGCGTCCCCGTCGTCGGCCACCTGCACGGGACCGAGCTGCTGATGCTCGAGGCGATCGAGGCCGACCCGGCGCGCTGGCCGCACGCTGCCGCGTGGACGGAGCGGATGCGGGGCTGGGCGGCGGCGTGCGAGCGGCTGATCCTGCTCTCCGACACCCAGGTCGCGCGCGCGGAGCGCCTGCTCGGCGCGGACGCCGGGCGGTGCGTGACGGTGCCCAACGGGTTCGACCCGGAGGCGTTCCACCCGCGGCGGGTCGACAAGCCGGCGCACTGGCGGCGGCACCTCGTGGACGAGCCGCGCGGCTGGGCCCCCGGCGCCACGGCGGGATCGGTGCGGTACCGCCAGGAGGACCTCGAGGCGTTCGCCGGCCAGGCGCCGGTCCTGCTCTACGTGGGGCGCTTCACCGAGGTCAAGCGGCTCCCGCTGCTGATCGAGGCCTACGCGCGCGCCTCGCCGGGGTTCGCCCGCCGCGCCCCTCTGGTGCTCGTCGGCGGGTTCCCGGGCGAGTGGGAGGGAGAGCATCCGCTCGAGGCGGTCGCGCGCACGGGCGCGCGCGACGTGTTCCTGGCCGGCTGGCACGGGCACGACGAGCTGCCGGCCTTCCTCGCCGCGTCCGACGTCGTCGTGCTGCCCTCGGTGCGCGAGCAGTTCGGCCAGGTGCTGGTGGAGGGGATGGCGTGCGGGCTGCCGGCGATCGCCGTCGACGCCTACGGCCCGGCCGACATCGTCGCCCACGGCGAGACCGGCTGGCTGGTGGAGGGCGACGACCTGGTCGGCCTCGCCAACGCGCTCGTGCACGCGGTCAACTGCCCGGCCGAGCGCCGCCGCCGCTCCGAGCGCGCCGTGGC
>JBOGYU010000858.1:0-1513 GCA_050696935.1 Solirubrobacteraceae bacterium
GTGTCGAGGTGGCGCTCGACGAGGTCGCCGAGCGCGTCGAGCCGCGCGGCGCGCACGGCGGCGAACGGCGTCGCGCCGGGCGCGAAGCTCCGTGCGCGAATGTCCGCCACCCAGCGCAGCAGCGCGCCGCGGAACGCGTCGTGCTCGAGCGCGCCGTGCCACGAGATGCCGGCGACCGCGCCGGCACGGCAGCCCTCGGGCTCGCCGTCGTCGGCGACCAGCACCGGCTCGCCGCCGTGGCGGCGCGGGCGTCCGTGGCGGATCTCGTAACCGGCCGCCGCGGTCCTGAGCCAGTCGCAGCGCCCGCTGCGTAGTCGCAGCAGCTTGTTGGCCGCGAACGTCGTCGCCACCGGCAGCAGCCCGAGGCCCGCGACGGTGCCAGCGCGCGACTCGATGTCGTCCTCGATGCGCTCGCCGAGCAGCTGGTAGCCGCCGCAGACGCCAAGGATCGGATCGCCCGCGACGGCGCGCGCCGCAAGCGCGCGGTCGAGCCCGGCGTCCCGCAGGCGCTGCAGATCCTCGACGGTCGCTTTGGTCCCCGGGACGACGACCAGATCGGCGCGCTCGACGTCCGCGGGCGAGCGCGTGAAGCGCACGCGGACGCCCGGCTCGGCGCTGAGCGCGTCGACGTCGGTGAAGTTGCTGATCCAGCGCAGCCGGACGACGGCGACGTCGAGCGTGCCGGCCTCGGCCGGGGCCTCGGGCGGGCGCGAGTCGAGCGCCAGCGAGTCCTCGACGTCCAGCCACAGGTCCTCGACGTAGGGCAGGACGCCGAGCACCGGGCGCCCGGTGAGCGACTCGAGCCCCGCGAGCGCGGGCGCGAGCAGTGAGGCGTCGCCGCGGAACTTGTTGATCACAAACCCCGCGACATGCGCCTGGTCGGCCGCGTCGAGCAGCGCCAGCGTTCCGAGCAGCGAGGCGAAGACGCCGCCGCGGTCGATGTCGGCGACCACGATCACTGGCAGTCCGGCGGCGCGCGCCAGCCCCAGGTTGACGAGATCGCCGTCGCGCAGGTTGACCTCGGCGGGGCTGCCGGCCCCCTCGCACACGACGACGTCGAACCTTTCGCGAAGGCCCGCCAGCGCGCCCGCGACGAGCGGCCGCAGCTCGTCCTTGAGCGCCTGGTAGGAGCGGGCGTCAGCATCCGCGTACTGCCGGCCCATCACCACGACCTGGCTGTGGTGCGCGCCCGAGGGCTTGATCAGGATCGGGTTCATCGCCGCCTCGAGCGGCGCACCGGCGGCCGCTGCCTGCACGGCCTGCGAGCGCCCGACCTCGCTGCCGTCGGCCGCGACCACCGAGTTGAGCGCCATGTTGTGCGCCTTGAAGGGCGCGACGCTCACGCCCGCGCGATGCAGCCAGCGGCAGATGCCGGCGGCCACGACGGACTTCCCGGCGTCGGAGTGCGTGCCGCAGACGAGCAGGGCACCGTTCACCGCAGCGCCTCCCAGCCGGCACGCGTGGCCGCGCACCCCACCGCCGCGAGCGCGCCCACGGCCAGCGACAGCCGCGC
>JBOGYU010000859.1:0-1508 GCA_050696935.1 Solirubrobacteraceae bacterium
GCCCCGAGGGGCCGGCGACCGGCGGGGCCGGCGAGGCGGGCGTGAGCGGGCCGAACGCCGGCCCGGATGGCTCGATCCGAACGTTGCTCCGGCTCGCGCGGCAGTTGTTGCGCTCGTTGCGCTCCCGCACCTTGCGCCGGTCGTCGGCGCACGCGATCACGCGGTAGCTGCCGGGGTCGGCGTCCGGCGGGACCGTGAGCTGCGCGCTCCCACTCGCCTTCTTGCGCCGCTTGAGCTTCTTCGCGTTCAGCCGGCCGGTGAGCGCCTGGGCGTCGCGGCTCCTGCGCTTGCCGGTCGAGAGGTAGAAGCCGACGGCCGACCTCTTCGCCGTCCTGCGGCCCTTGTTGCGCACGGTGACCTTCAGGCGCAGCTCGTCTCCCGCGCGCAGCGACGCGGGCGGGTTGGAGAGCTTCGACACCACGAGGTCCGGCTTGGCGTGCGCAGGCGCGGCGAGCAGCGCGACCGCTGCCGCGCCGACGAGCATCCCTGCCCACCGCCTTGTCGCTGCCGCCATGGCGATCGACCATATTTGCGGTGGGGCGCGACCGGACCGGACGAAGGTCCAGGATTCCGTCAGGCGAGCTCGCGGCGCAGGAGCTTGCCGGAGCCGGTGCGGGGGAGCACGTCGGCGACCTCGATCGCCTTGGGCACCTTGAAGCGGGCGAGCCGGCCGGCGACCCAGGCGCGGAGCTCCTCCTCGGTCGCGGGCGCGTGGAGCACCACCCGGGCTGTGACAGCCTCGCCCCACTCGGGGTCGCGGCGGCCGAACACGCCGGCGTCGGCGACGGCGGGGTGCTCGAGCAGGACCGCCTCCACCTCGGCCGGGGAGACGTTCTCGCCGCCGGTGACGATCGTGTCCGCCTTGCGGCCGATCACGATCAGGCGCCCGCGGTCGTCGAGCCGGCCGAGGTCGCCGGTGTGCAGCGTGCCGCCGCCCGCCACGGTGGGGCCGTCGACGAGGATCTCGCCGTCCGGGGCGATCGCGACGCGGACGCCGGGCAGCGGCCGGCCACAGGTCTCGGTGTCCCCGGGCTCGGCGACCGTGACCTGCGAGCACGCCTGCGTGAGGCCGTACGTCGGGGCGACGCGCCATCCGAGCGCGTGGGACCGGGTGAGGAGCGCGCGGTCGGCGCCGGCGCCGCCGAGCAGGATCGCGCGCAGGCGCGGGCCGGGTGCGACTCCCGCGTCGAGCACCCGGCGCAGCTGGGTGGGGACGAGCGAGGCGAGCGTCACGTCGCCGATCCGGTCGAGGCCGCCGAGCACTGCGGTGGTGCCGTAGATCGCCGAGCGCAGCAGCACCATCAGCCCGCCGACGTGCGAGAGCGGGAGCGGGCACAGCCACCGCTCGGCGGGATCGAGGCCGAGCGCGACCGCCGAGCCGAAGGCGTTCGCCTGGATGTTGCCGAACGAGAGCTCCACGGGCCGCGGTGCGCCGGTCGTCCCGGAGGTGTGGACCACGAGCGCGACGTCGCCCTCGTCCGGCGGCACGAGACCGCCGGGGCCCGTCG
>JBOGYU010000860.1:0-1505 GCA_050696935.1 Solirubrobacteraceae bacterium
GCGGCCGCGCGCGCAGGGTGCGGGCGAGCCACGCGGGCGCGCCGCGACCGTATCGAGCGACGAGCCACGCCGCGCCGGCGAGCGCGACGGCGAGCCACGCGACGCGCGAGAACGTGAGCGTGAGCGCCAGCGCGCCCGCCGCCAGCGCGAGCGCGCGCCAGCGCGGCGGCGCGTCGTCGGCCACGAAGAGGACCGCGAGCGAGAGCGCGAGGAAGATCCCGAGGATGTTGGGATGCGCGAAGCTCCCGTAGGCGCGCAGCCACCGGTCGACCCCCGGCAGCGCCGCGACGATGGCCCCGCGGTCCGGCGCGGCGAACTCCACGGTCCAGCCGTTGAACAGAGCGCCGGCGGGTGCCGTGGACTGCGTGACCGCCTGCCAGCCCGCGAGGATCGCCTGCACGAGCACGGCGAGGCAGAGGCCGGCGAGGATGGGCCTACGGTGCTCACCCGCGATGAGCTCGGCGACGGCGACGAAGAAGAGTGCGAGCAGCGCGAGCTGTCCGGCCACGCCGATCGCCAGGGCGCCCTCTGCCGCCGAGGTCGCGCTGAGGGCCGTGGCGAGCACCAGCGCACCAAGCCCGATGACCGGGCCCAGCGCGAGCCCGGGTCGCGCGAAGCGCGCCCCGGCTGCGCGAGCGCTCAGCCAGGCGCCTACGGCGACGGCGACCACGAGGTCTGACGGGTACAGCGAGATGGACCGGTACTGGTGCCAGATGCCCTCTCCCGGCGCGATGTAGGCCGGCCAGTAGCGGCCCACGCCAAGCACGACGGGGAACAGCGCGAGCGCGACGGCCGCCGCTCGCGCCGCGGCCGCGGCTAGCCGCGGGACGGGAGTGTCACCCGCTTCGTACGGAGGCGCACCGTTCCCCAGCGGGCGGCGGCCCTTCCGAGGCGCCGGAGCGCGGCGCCGCGATGCTGCGCCAGCGCGAGCGCACACGAGATCGTCGCCAGGCCGAACGGCACGACGCCCCACATGATGCCCAGCGCGTCGGGTCGACCGACGCGCATCGCGTCGGGGTGAAGGGGAGGCGCATCCGGCTTCTCCCACAGCGCGATGCCCTCGGACAGCTCACGCACGTGGTGGAAGCCGGCTGCTCCCAGATACGGCTCGTACCTGGGATCGGCCACGAACGCCCAGCGGATCGAGTACCGATCGGCCGCGGCAAGGACCCGCCGCAGGGTGGCGCCGGACGGATCCCACCACAGCGCTTCGTCGAGCGCGCCGATGCCGCTCTGCGCCAGCTCGGGGATGCCGCGTGCCGCGAAGTACGCGGTGTCGATCGTGTACCCGTCGGCCATGTGGCCGAGCCTGGCCGCGGCCGGTCCCACGCCGAACGTCTGGTAGCGCCAGCGCGCGTTCTCGCCGGCGCTCAGGTGGGAGGCCAGCGGCGCGAGGTCGCGGGGCTGCCCCGCCGCCCCTAGCGCGGGCATCGCGGTGTCGAACAGCCCGAATCCCGCGAGCGAAGCGACGGCGAGGCCGGCGGCGACGCGCTGCACGGCCCGCC